>JALZOC010000168.1 GCA_030857365.1 Acidobacteriota bacterium | reverse complement strand
CGCCGGCCGCGCGGCCGGCAATCAGAAACCCCACGCGGCCGGCGTCGCGCGCCCGGGCGAACGCCAGGCCCGCCGCCGCGTGGTCTTCGGACTGCACGACGACGTGCTGGAGCAGATCGCCGAGACACGCCTCGACTGCACGCTCATACCGTCCGTCGACGTCCAGGTAGTCCGCCACCGAACCGAGCTGCGCGACGTCCTCGCCGGACTCGGCGAGAACGACCCTTGCGGCGTCTCCGTACTCCGCGCGGGCGGCGTCGAGCTCCTCGAGCGACTTGAGCCGGGCATTCACCCCGGCGAGCTCACGCTCGCGCAGACGGAACTCCTGCGCGCGGCCGTCGCGTTCGGCGCGCGCGACAGACAGCTCCGAGTCCTTCGTCGCGCGCTCCAGCCGCAACCCCTCGATCGCTTCGACGGCGCGCTGCATCGCCTGTTCGGCTGCGGCACGTTCCTGGGCGGCGCGCTCGAGCTCGATGCGGAGGTCGTGGCTCTCGCCGTCGAGCTTCCCGATCTGCTCGGCCAGCCGAGCGCGGGCCGCCGTCGCGTGTTCCTGCGCGTGCCGGAGGGCGGTGGCGGCGTTCACCGCGGCGAACACCTCGCTTCGCGCGGCTTCCACATCGGCCTCGAGCCCTTCGATGTTGCGCTGCACGTCGGCGTATCCGGCTTCCTCTCCGCGCAGCGTCTCGGAGGCCTGATCGCGATCGCTGGCGGCCCGAACGGCGGCCTCCCGGCGGGATTCCAGCTCGATGCGCGCCGGCTCCCGGCGGGCTTCGAGCGCGCGGACCTCGAGCTCGATGTCGGCGGCCGCCCCCGCGAGCGACTCCACCTGCTGCCTGTCGAAGGCGATCTGCTGGTGCAGCCGGCCGATCTCGAGTTCGCTCGCGTGGGCCGCCTCGCGCGCGGCCGTGGTCCGGCCGTCCGCTTCCGTCAGCTCCAGCCGCAGCCGTTCGAGCGTGGTCTCGAGCTCGGCGACGTGGGCGGCGGCCGCCGTTTCGCGCGCACGGGCATCATCGAGCCGCGTCCGCGTGGCTTCTATGGCATCGCCGAGGAGCCGATACCGTCGAGCGAACTGGACCTTCTCCCACCGGCGCAGCTCCTCGCGCAGGCGGCGGTAGCGCTTCGCTTTCGCTGCCTGCCGCTTCAGCGCTCCGCGCTGCTTCTCGACCTCGAAGACGATGTCGTCGACCCGCGTGAGGTTCTGCTGCGCGGCTTCGAGCTTGAGCTCCGCTGCCCTCCGCCGGCTCTTGTACTTCGTGACGCCTGCCGCCTCTTCGATCAGCTGCCGCCGGTCGGTCGGCCTGGCGCTCAGAATCTGGCCGATCTTGCCCTGCTCGATGACGGCATAGGCCTTGATGCCGAGCCCGGCATCCATCAGCAGATCCTGCACGTCGCGCAGCCGCACGGACTCGCCGTCAATCAGGTACTCGCTCTCTCCCGAGCGATACAGCCGGCGCATCAGCTCGACGTCGCGCACGATGAGCGGCGGCTCCTCTTCGACGGCGACGGCTGCGCCGCCGAGGAGGTTCCCCGACGCGCCTGCGCGCTCGGCAACAATCTGCGAGCTCTGGAAGTTGCCGGGAAGGCGCGCGGCCACGCCGGCGAGCCGCAGTCGCACTTCCGCGGCTCCGGTCGGCTTGCGGGCATCGCTTCCGCCGAAGATCACGTCCTCCATGCGATCGCCGCGAAGGCTCTTCGCACTCTGCTCCCCCAGCACCCACGTGAGCGCATCGACGACGTTGCTCTTTCCGCAGCCGTTGGGACCGACGATCGCGGTGACGCCCCGGTCGAATGTCAGCTCGGACCGATCCGGAAAGCTTTTGAAGCCCGCAATCTCAAGACGCTGCAGCCGCATGACGGTCCAATCCTTCCGATGGGCTCCACGCGCCAGGGCAGACCCCGGCGCTGAAGCGGCATGATGCGCTTCGAAAACGTGAACTGTCTGGGAGACGATGACCTGAACCAACGCCGTGCGGCCGGTGCCCGCACCCCGCTCAGCGCTGAAGTGCCCCGAGCCCGGCGAACGGCCGTCAGTCTAACAAGCCACCATACCTAGTGGCAAGACCAAAGTGAGACCGCATCATATAGGGCCAAATGCCCTATCCGACTACTGGAGCCTGGCTCCGCGCGCGGACTTGGTCGAGGAGAGCTGGAGCAGCTGTTCGGCTTCCCCGAACTGGGACAGCGCGAACTGCGCCTGCGGATCTTTCGCAATCAGGTTTTTCCGGGCTTCGCCCATGCCGAAGAGCGCTGCATCAATCTCGAATTGAATCATGGCGCGGATGAAGGTCTCGTCCTTCGCGAACGCCTCCTCATCGACCTTCACCTTTCTCGACACGAGCCGGGCTTTGAAGTCGCTCAGCATGGCATCGGTCACGACAAAGCCGCGTGCAATCGGCTTCTTGTTCTTGTTCGCCGCGCTCAGACGCGTGTCACCCTCGGCCGTGAACTGATTCGCGAAATCCACGAACTCCTGGCGGCTCTGCAGGAGCTTGCCGAAGCGGGTGGGGGTGAAGCCCTCACAGAACGGGACCGTGCCGAGGATGAACTTGTCGGGCTCGATGCCGCCGCCGCCGTAGACCTTCCGCCCGGCGTCGGTGAACTTCAAGTCGGCTGCCTTGTGCTGGCGCCCCGCGGTCTGGTCACGCAGGGTGTAGGTGAGGTACTCGTCGAAGCTGCCGTCCCACGGACGCTGAATCATCCGGCCTGACGGTGTGAAGTAGCGCCCGGTGGTGACCGCCACGCCCGCCCCTTCACTGATCGGATAGACCGACTGCACCAGCGCCTTGCCGAACGTCGTCTCGCCGACGACGAGAGATCGGTCGTGATCCTGGAGCGCGCCGCTCACAATCTCGGACGCGCTCGCGCTGCCTCGCGTGACGAGCGTGACCATCGGCAGATGCGTGTACTGGCTCTCTTCGGTCGCGCGATAATCCTGATTCGCGTTCGGCACGCGGCCGCGCGTGTAGACGATCATGTCGCCGCGCGGGAGAAACCTGTTCGAGATTCGAATCGCCTGGTCGAGCGCTCCGCCGGGATTTTCGCGCAGATCGAACAGCAGCCGCTTCATGCCCTGCGACGACAGCTTCTGCAGCGCCTCGCCGACTTCACGGTCCGACGTTTCGGTGAACTGATCCAGCTTGATATAGCCGGTGATGCTGTCGATCATGAAGGCCGCGCGAACGGTGGTGATGTTCACTTCGTCGCGCTGCACGTCCATGTCGATGAGGCCGTCGTACCCGGCTCGCTTGATCGAAATATTGACACTCGTGCCCTTGGGGCCTTTCAGCTTCTTGACCGCCTGATCGCTGGTCCACCCCTTCGCATCCTGGCCGCCGATCCGCGCGATTACGTCGAAGCGCCGCAGACCCGCCTTGTACGCGGGGGACCCTTCAAAGATGGACTGGACCGTGATGTCGCCGTCGAGCACCTGGATGGTGATGCCGAGGCCGTAGTAGTGCCCTTCCTGCCGTTCACGCATCTGCGCGTAGGCGCGCGGATCGAAGAAGCTGGAGTGGGGATCGAGCGTGTGCAGCATCCCGTCCACCGCGCCGTAGACGAGGCGGTCCGAAGGCAGTTCGTCCACGTACTCACGATCGACGGCCTCGAGCGCCGCCGTGAAGACGCGGTACTGCTGCGACACCTGGTCCTGCCGGGCAAGCGCGCTGCCGCCGAAGAATCCGCCGGCAAGCGCCGCGATCAGTACGGCGAGGACGGAGGCCACCACGACACGGGGGGTACGCATTTGTCGATCCTAACAGACCAAGTGCCCGTGCGGCAACGAGTTCCGGGGAATCGCGGTCGGCCGCGCGCCTTGACCGCGCCTCCATGGCTTCCTATAATGCAGAAGCGGGCCTTTTGCCCGTTCATCGGCCGGCGTTAACTTCAGCCTGCGAAGGATTCTAATATGTTGGGTTCCATCGGGATGCCCGAGCTGATCATCATTTTCGTGATCGCTCTGATTATCTTCGGGCCCCGAAAACTGCCCGAGCTCGGCCGTTCGCTGGGGAAGAGCATCAACGAGTTCAAGCGGGCGTCGAACGAGCTGAAGCACACGCTGGACGAGGAGATTCGCGTCGAAGAGACGCGCAGCGCCGACCGGCAGCGTGTGCCTGAACCCGCGCGACCATATCCGGCCGACGAGCACGGCGTCCCCCGCCAGTCCGGCGAGGTTTAACCCGCGACATGGCGCTCGTGCCATTCCCCGGCGCAGCTGCGCCCGACGACGGCGACCCCCACATCCATCTCACCGACCCTGACGTTTTCGACGACGCCGGGGCGAAGATGTCGTTTCTCGACCACCTGGACGAGCTTCGGAAGCGGCTGATCAACTGCCTGATCGCGCTCGTCGTCGGGTGCGTGATCTCTTTCATCTTCATCAACCGGACCTTCGAGTTCGTGATGCTGCCGCTCTATCAGATGCTGCCCCCGGGAGGATCCCTGATTTTCACCCAGGGCAGCGAAGCCTTCATCCTGTATGTGAAGGTCGGCGGCCTGGTCGGCCTGATCCTGGCCATTCCGCTGATCCTGATCCAGGTGTGGCTGTTCATCGCGCCCGGCCTGTACTCCAACGAGAAAAAGTTCGCCATTCCTTTCGTGGTGTTTTCAACGGTGTTCTTTCTGGTCGGGGCGCTCTTCTCGCACTACGTCGCCTTTCCGTGGACCTGGAAGTTCTTCATTGGTTTTCAGACGCCGTACATGACGTTCATGCCTAAAATATCGGAGGCATTTTCGTTGTACGTGACGATGCTGCTGGGCTTCGGCCTCATCTTTCAGATGCCCACTCTCGTGCTCTTCCTGGCCCGCATGGGTGTCGTGAGTGCGCGTTTTCTCATCCAGCACACCAAGTACGCCGTCCTCATCATCTTCATCATCGCAGCGGTAATCAGCCCGGGAACCGATCCCATGTCACAGGTCCTGATGGCAGGCCCGATGATGGGCCTCTACGGCATCAGCATCCTCGTCGCCTGGATGTTCGGCAAGCGTAAGCCCGCTTGATTCAGCGGGTTACGACCTCGCCGAAACCGGTTTTGCATTGACGTCCGGACCAGAAGGGCTTACACTGTCGCGGGATGAGCCGGCCTGATAGAACGGGCTGGTTCCGGGATATCGGCTCGTTCGACTGAGGCCGAGGAAGGTTTCGATGCACATGCGACTGAACGCGAGACTGTTCGGCTTGGCTGGGGCGATCCTCGCCGCGGCCGCTCCTCTTCTCGCTCAACCAGCGACCCAGGACACCCCATCGCCGACAAGCCCGTCCGGCGATGCCGAGACACGCCCCGCGACGACGACGTTTGCAGGGGATACGGGGCTGTGGTTCGTGCCGACGGGGGAAGTGCTGCCGGCGAAGCGATGGTCGCTGAGCGCCTACCGGGTCAACTTCGACCGGGACCAGGGCTTCACGGACGTGTCGAACTGGCCGGTGACGTTCGGGTTCGGCGTGGCGGACCGGGCCGAGATTTTCGGCGCGTGGGAAGTGGTGCGGCGCGTGGACCGCGACGTGCGCACGGTATTCGTGCCCGGGCAGCGGCGGGCGGGGGGCGTGGTGAACGAGTATCCGTTCATCCGCCAGGGGTGGTCGGGCAACCAGGTGGGGGACCTGTCGCTCGGCGCGAAGGTGAACCTGCTGTCGGAGTGGCGGCAAGCCCCGGTGGCGCTGGCGCTGCGCGGGCAGGTCAAGCTGCCGACGGCGTCGGACGACGACGAGGGGGTCGGGACGGGCAAGCCGGACTTCAGCGTGGACGCGATCCTGAGCAAGGAGATCAATCAGCGGGTGGAGCTGTCCGGCTTCGCCGGGTTGATCATGCGGGGGGACCCGGGCGGCGTCGAGTTGAGCAACGGGCTGCGGTGGGGCGTCGGGATGGGGCTGCCGTCGCGCCGGAGCCTGCGGCTCACGGCGGAACTGCACGGCGAGCGGTATTCGGACGACCAGGTCACGCTCGGCACGCCGCTCATCGGGCAGGACGGCAGCATCTCGCCGCTCACGACGGAGCTCAATTCGCCGGTGAATGCGTCGCTGGGGCTGACGTGGCAGGGGCAGAACGGGTTGTTCGCGGGCGCGGGGATCAACTGGAACCTGCGGATGGACAGCCGCGACAATTTCTTCACGGGGTTCGACAACCGGACGGGGGATGCGAGCGGGTTCCAGGTGCGGATCGGGTATCACCCGGGCGTGCGGGTGTATGT
>JALZOC010000167.1 GCA_030857365.1 Acidobacteriota bacterium | reverse complement strand
GAGTCGCAGATTGTGCAACTCCGCACCGAGATGCACGACGAGTTGTCTGCCGTCCGGATCGAGATGCGCGGGGGCGATGAGGAGACGCGCCGCTATATGCGTGTCCTGCACGAGGAGGTGATCAGCCGCCTCGCGCGGATTCAGGAAGCGCTCCCGCTCAGGCGGACGCGGAAGTCGAAGGAGCCCTAGCGAAGGGAGGTGCCATAATCCCGCCACCGATGTCCCTGCAGATCGGCGCCCGCCCATTTCAGCTGCGCCAGCGACGGAACGCTGGCCTACGTCGCTGCCACGTCGCTCAGCGAGCTGCGGCAGCTCTTTTGGGTAGACGAGACGGGCCGGACGGAATCCTTGAAGCTGCCGCCTGGCCCATTTCAGGAGGCCCGGATCTCACCGGACGGCCGCCACGCCATGTCAGCCGGCTCAACGCCCGAGTACGACATCGATGCCGTGAAGAATCTGGGCAACTTGCTTGGGCGCAAGGCGCCGGACCCGGTCCGTGAGGAGCCACCGATCGAGCGCGGTGATCTGCGAGACGTTCGCGACCGAATCCTTGGGCAAGCCCGAGGCCTTGGCCGCGAGCAGCGTGTTCCCAGGGGCCCCGGCCCAGATGATATTGCTCGTGAGCGGCACGCACACCACCGTCGTAATCCGGCTCCGATTCAAGTGATTCCCTTGCACCACGACCACCGGCCGCCGAAACCCTGGGCCAGATCCGGCAGGGTCCGGCAAGTCCGCCCACCAGACCTCGCCCTGCGCGACCTCTACCACTCAACGCTCTCGAGGACCCGGCGCGCCACGCCGGCGACGAACGGATCGGACGCAGACTCTCCGAGCTGCTCGACTACGCTGTCCATGTTTTCTGTCACCTCGTCCGGGGCGTGCCGCGAGAGATACTCGGACAGCGCTTCCGCATAAAGTTGGCTGCGCGACTTCCGCGTCCGTTTCGCGTGTCGCTCCGCGCCGAGGTACAGTGCGTCGGGCAACGAAATGGCCGTTTTCATACCGGTAGTATAACCCCAGGAAGGGGTCGCGCAGAGGGTGCGACCTCGTCCCGATCAAGGACGACGATGACATCGTCTGCACAGACCGGTCAACGGGACGACCACGCAATCTGAGACATCCCCAGACAACCGCGACAGCGCTCGGCGCGACGCAGAGCCGCAGCGGACAATCCTGAGCACGTGCGTAACCTGCTTGACCTGCTCCTCCCGGCGCCGTAGTACTTACAGCCGCGCCGACCGATAGCGGTTCTCTGGCGGCCTGACCCTCTCCTGAAGCGAGGTCGAGCCCGCAGTCGGTTCAATCGCGGTGCGGTTCAAGTCGTGAGGGGGACGGGATGACCGGCAAGTTCGGTGTTGGGAGTGCGCTCGCCTTCGCGTTGGCGGCGACGGCGGTGGCGATGCAGGCACCGCCTGCGCGCGTGGCCGAAGCGGCGAGCACCGAATGGCCGGTGTATCGGGGGGATCCGAAGGGGAACCAGTTCGCGGCGCTGGCCCGGATCAACGCCACCAATGTGCACACGCTGCGGCCCGCCTGGGAATACCGCACCGGCGATGCGACCGAGCGATCGACAATGCACGTCAACCCGATCGTGGTCGGCGGCACGATGTACATCACGACGCCGAGCCTGAAGGCGGTGGCGCTCGACGCCGCCACGGGGCGTCAGATCTGGTCGTTCGACCCGTCGGTCCACAACAACGGTCAGGTGGTCAGGCTGCGCAACCGTGGGGTCGCCTACTGGAAGGGACCGCAAGGCGAGCGGATCTTCCACTTCGTTCGCGATCGGACCTACGCGATCGACGCACGGACCGGGAAGCTGATCGAGTCGTTCGGCAAGGGCGGCTATATCGACCTGCGGGAGCATCTCGGGGTCGATCCGGCGCGGGTGACCATCGAGATGACGTCCCCCGGCGCGGTCTACCGCGATCTGCTCATCCTCGGATCCCGCGTGAACGAGAGCTACGATGCGTCACCGGGGCACATCCGGGCCTTCGATGCGGTCACGGGGCGGCTGCGCTGGATCTTCCACACCATCCCGCAGGCGGGGCAGTTCGGACACGACACGTGGTCGTGGCCGCAGGGCGAGAGCCTCGGCGGCGCCAACGCCTGGGGCGGCATCACCATCGACGAGCAGCGCGGCTGGGTCTTCGCAGCCACCGGCTCCGCGACGGAAGACTTCTACGGCGGGTTCCGCAAGGGACAGAACCTTTTCGCCAACAGCGTGCTTGCGCTCGATGCCAACACGGGCGAGCGCAAGTGGCACTACCAGACGGTGCGGCACGACATCTGGGACTACGACAATCCGCCAGCGCCGATCCTCGTCACCCTCCGATCGGGCACGACCACCCGCGACGCGGTGGTTCAACTGACGAAGATGGGGTTGACGTTCGTGCTCGATCGGGACACCGGTCAGCCGTTGTTCCCGGTGCAGGAGGTGCCGGTGCGGCGCTCGGATGTGCCGGGCGAGGAGAGCTGGCCGACGCAACCGATTCCAGTCAAGCCACCGCCGCTCAGCCGGCAGGGGATCAGCGAGGCCGACCTGACCAACATCTCGCCCGAATCCCGGGACTACGCGCTGCGCGAGTTCCGCAAGTACCGGTCTGGCCCGCTCTTCACGCCTCCCACCATGCAGGGCACGCTGACGATGCCGGGGCACCTGGGCGGGGCGGAATGGCATGGTGCGTCGTTCGACGCGCAGCTGAACGTGCTGTACGTGAACGTCAACGACGCGGCAACCATCAACCGGCTGCGACCCATCTACGGCGGCACGGCCGCGCAGACGCCGGCCGCCATGGGCAGGCAAATCTACGACGCGGCATGTGCGTCCTGCCACGGCGGCGAACGCAAGGGCTCTCCCCCGTTGATTCCGTCGCTGGTCGAGGTCAAGCTCGATCGGCAGGCGCTCGAGACCGTCATCCGGGAAGGGCGCAACGGCATGCCGGGCTTCCGCCAGTTCCGTCCGCAGGAGCTGGCCGCCGTGGCCGCGTATCTCGCGGGCCCTCCCGCAGCCGATCCACCGAGCCCCACCGGAACAGCACATCGCTACACCCTCGACGGCTACACAGTATTCACCGATCAGCACGGCGTGCCGGCCACCGCCCCACCCTGGGGAACACTGAACGCCATCGATCTGGTGAACGGCGACATCCTCTGGAGAGTCCCGCTCGGGGAGTACCCGCAGCTCGTCGCCAGGGGGATCCGCAACACCGGCTCCATGAACTATGGTGGCGCCGTGGCAACGTCGGGAGGCCTCGTGTTCGTGGCGGCCACACCCGACGAGAAGATCCGCGCCTTCGAGAAGCACTCCGGGCGCGTGCTGTGGGAGCATCAGCTGCCGGCTGGCGGATACGCCACGCCGAGCGTGTACATGGTGAACGGCCGTCAGTACGTCGTGATCGCCGCCGGGGGCAGCGGCAAGAACGCGACGAAGTCCGGCGATTCCATCATCGCGTTCGCGCTGCCGGCGGAAAAGGAGCTCTCGCAGGCGACGCCGCCCAATGGCCAGGACCGGGGCTGGATCCAGCTCTTCGACGGCAAGACGCTCGACGGGTGGGTGCACATGAACGGCGCCCACACCTTTACGGTCGAAGACGGTGCCATTGTCGGCCGCACCGTCGAGAGCAGCGCCGCGGTGAACTCGTTCCTCTGCTCGTTGCAGGAGTTCGACGACTTCGAGCTCGAGCTCGAGACGTATATCGATCCGGTGACCAACTCGGGCGTCCAGATCAGGACCAAGGTCAGGCCGGTGGCGACCGGCGAGACTGGCAACGACGCTGCCGCCGGGCGGGTCAACGGGCCGCAGGTCGAAATCCGCCGTTACTATCCGGGCCTGCAGGCGACGGGGATGATCTACGGTGAGGCGCTCGGCACCGGATGGCTGTCCACGCCGGAAAAGATCGCAGCGAGCCACCGGCACTTCATGGACGAGGGCTGGAACCGGCTCCGCATCGTGGCGAAAGGTCCACGGATTCAGTCGTGGGTCAACGGCCACCCGGTCGAGGACCTGACCAACGACGCTGTGTACAAGACCCACTCGCGGGGCTTCATCGGCCTGCAGATCCACGGCATCGGCGATCGCGAGCTCGCCCAGCCGCAGCATGCCGGGTTGGGTGTCACGAAGAGCCAGCCGCTGGTGGTCAAGTGGCGGAACATCCGGATCCGGCCCTCGCACCCCAGGGCTTCGCCGTCGCGGTCTCGAGCTTCTCCGAGAACGGGTGGGCCTTGAAGGACGGCACGCAGCGCACGCACCAGCTCCTCGGGGTCTTCGCCTCGAGGTGTACTGTCCGTTCTCCTGGAGGAACCCACGTGTCCGGGTACCGACGCGGTAGACCCCACGAGCGCGCCGCCGGGCCCGACGTCCCACACGGCGGTCAGGCTGCTGCCGGGCACGCGGAACCGTGTGAAAACCCCGTTTTCGATCACATATCCCCACGACGCTCGGGGCGCCGGCTCCATCATGTCGGTGAAGAATCCCGCGATCACGCTGAGGTCCGGTGTCGCGCCGTTGTGCATCGACGCGTCCTATTCGATCGCGCCGGAGGCCGCGCCGCGCATCCACATGCCGAACATGGACATCATCGTGTCGCTGCCGTGATAGCAGCCGAGAATGGTCCCGTCCGGCAGGAGCCGTTGCGGGATCGTATTGGTCTGGCCCGGGTAATCGATGCACTCGAGCACCCCATTGCGGCGAAGCAGGTAACCATGGATGTTCGCCGGAGGCTCGTCGGGCAGCCGGTACCCGCCGACGATATCGCCCGCCGGGCTGATGCCGCGCGCGTCCGTCCCCGCGGCGCCCGGTACATCGATCGTCGTAAACACGCCGTCCCGAAGAACGAATCCATGAGATTTCCGGTCATCCTTGTCGACGTAGTTGCCGACGATATCCCCCCGCGCGTTGATGCCCGACAGCGTCGTGGCGACCGCGTCGGGATGGTGACTGTCGCTCTGCTCATTACGCAGGTGAAAGCAGAAGTCGTCACGTTGGCAGTCAACCGTGAGTGGTGGCCAGGGCGGCCCGCAGATCCACGTGTTTTCGTGTTACACTCATTTTCGTGGCAGACAATCAGAACGTCACCTTGAGCTTGCCGCGAGGCCTGTTGAAGCGGGTCAAGCGCGTAGCCGCTGATCGCGACACGTCGGTATCAGCGCTGATGGCCGAGGCGCTGGGCCGATTGGCGGACGAAGACCGACGCTATTCTGCGGCCCGAAAACGCGCATTGGCAGCGCTGAGATCGCGGCGATCACTGGGTACTGGCGGTCGCCGGACCTGGTCGCGCGAGGGGCTGCATGACCGTTGAGGCGCCACGCGAGTTTGTCGACGCAAACGTCCTCGTGTACGCCTTCGATTCATCAGCCGGACAGAAACAACTCGCGGCTCAGGCACTCCTCGAGAGGCTCTGGGAGAGCAACACCGGGTGCCTCAGCGTGCAAGTGCTTCAGGAGTTCTTCGTCACCGTCACAAAGAAGGTGGCCAAGCCCTTGCCGGTCGAAGATGCGACTGCTCGCATCCGTGAATTCATTGCTTGGAGGATCTTCGCACCCACCGCTGACGATGTCCTCACCGCCATCGGTCTGCACGCGCAAGCGAAGATCGGATTCTGGGATGCCATGATCGTGCTCGCAGCAGCGGAATCAGGATGCGACGTGCTCTGGACCGAAGACTTGAACGACGGTCAAGTGCTGCGGGGCGTCCGCATACGAAACCCGTTTGGCGGAGAGCCCTGAACGGTTACTGATGGCGGGGATGAGAATGTCTGGTGCGCCAGCAGTGCTCTTCGCTTGAGAGAATCCGGCGCGGCATCGGCTGGTGAACGCGGTTGGGTCGCATTCGAACGCGGCCAGCCCCGGTTGAGCGAGTTGCTGTCGTCGTACAACTGGGACAAGTCGATGTCGGTCACCGATCCCATCGCTCGCTCGGAGGCGCCCGCGTCCAGCATCTCCCGTTCCAGCTCCGGCTGATCCGCACCAGCCCCGCCCGGCGCAGCACCCGGTTGACGTGCACCGCGCCGCTTACGGGGGGATCCCGTATTCGGAGAGAACCACCACCCGGGCGCCGTCCCGCTCGAAGTGCTCGATCAGTTCGCGCAGATGGCGTCGATCTGTCTCAGATCGGCGGCGATGGCCGGATCGTCCGGCCCCAGCCGCTGCAGACCGTAGTCCAGGTGCGGAAGGTAGACCAGCGTCAGAGT
>JALZOC010000166.1 GCA_030857365.1 Acidobacteriota bacterium | reverse complement strand
CCCTCGCTTCGCTCGGGCTGCATGCGGCGCCTCTCGAACCCGGCACCGAGCTCTTCGCGCGCGATGGCCACGTGGTTCTTACGCCACGGGGGTAGACATCAGCTGTCAGCGGTTAGGCTGGAAGCTGGAAGCTGGAAGCTGAGATATGCCCTCCCTTCAAAACAAAGTTGCGCTGGTCACCGGATCCTCGTCGGGGATCGGCCGCGGCATCGCCGAGCACTTTGGCGCACTCGGCGCCCGGGTCGTCGTGCACGGCCGGAGCGAGGCGGAAACGCGCGCGGTTCGCGATCGAATCCGCGGGGCCGGGGGTCAGGCGGTGTCGACGACAGCGGACCTGGCGGACGTGGCAGCGTGCCGCGGGGTCGTGCGGTTCGCCATCGAACAGTACGGCGGGGTTGACGTGCTGGTGAACAATGCCGCAAGCCTCGCCCGCGGCTACCTCGAGGACGCGCCGGTGGAGCTGTGGGACGCCACGATGGCGGTCAACCTGCGGGCGCCGTTCCTCTGCCTTCAGGAGTCGGTCAAGTCGATGAAAACGCGCGGAGGCGGCTCGATCGTCAACATCGGGTCGGTGAACGCCTACATCGGGGAGCCCAAGCTCGGACCATATTCGGTCTCGAAAGGAGGGCTCATGACGCTCACCCGGAACGCCGCCTCCACCCTGAACCGCTATCGCATCCGCGTGAATCAACTGAACGTCGGCTGGACGCTCACCGAGGGTGAGGAGCGCGTCAAGCGCGCGGAAGGCAAAGGACCGGAATGGCTGGAGGAGGCGATCGCCACCAGGCCATTCGGCCGGCTGCTCTCGCCCCACGACATCGCACTTGCCGCCGCGTACTTCGCGTCGGACGACAGCGCCCTCATCACCGGTGCCGTGACGGATCTGGAGCAGTATCCCGTCGGCGCGCCGCCGAACTGGTAGAGACCCCGCCCATGCCGCCGCGCATCAGTGTGTTTCCCAAGTGCTACTTCGACGAGCTGACGGACGGCCGCCTGCCGTTCGACGCGTGGATCCGCGACGCCGCGGCGCTCGGGGGGGAGGGCGTCGAGCACTATGACGGATTCTTCCGGAGCTTCGCACCGGAACATGTCCTTCCGATCGCGCGTGCGATGGAGGAGACGGGGCAGATCACGTCGATGCTCTGCTTTTCGCCGGATTTCACGCATTTCGACGCGGATGAGCGGCGGCGGCAGGTCGAACGGCAGAAGGCGGCCATCGATCTGACCGTGCGGATGGGCGCCCGCCACTGCCGCACCCTGAGCGGGCAGCGCTATCCGGAGCTGTCGCGCGCGGACGGCATCGCCCGGACGGTCGAGGGGATCAAGCGCTCGCTCGAATACGCCGAGCAGCGCAACGTCGTCCTCTGCATGGAGAACCATTACAAGGACGGCACGTGGCGCTATCCGGAGTTCGCCCAGCCGGAAGACATCTTCCTGGAGATCATCGGCCAGATCGATTCACCCTTCTTCGGCGTCCAATACGACCCGTCGAACGCGTTCGTCGGCGGCTTCGACCCGATCCGCTTCCTCGAAAAAGTGCGGCACCGCGTCGTGACGATGCATGCGTCGGACCGGTACCTGGCGCCAGGCGCGACGCTCGAGGACCTGAAGCGCGGAGACGGCGCGCTGGGGTACGCGGCCGCCCTCCGCCACGGAGAAACGGGGAAGGGGCTGAACGACTACGACGCCATCTTCAGGCTGCTCGCCGAGGTGAACTTCGACGGGTGGATTTCCGTGGAGGCCGGCATGAACGGGCTCGAGGAGATCGCGCGGTCGGTGGCGTTCCTCCGCGAGAAGCGCGCGCAGCATTTCACAAGCGAGAAGCTGATAGGTCACAGCTGACGGCGCTCGGCTTCTACCGCGATGCGACGTATGCCGCAATCGCAATCATGTCGTCCTGCGTGAGCTTCTCGACGACCGGCTTCATGAGTGGCGACCACAGCCCCCTGCGGCTGCCGTGCTGCATGTCATACAGCTGCCGCACGATGTAGCTCGGCGAGCGGCCCGCGATGGCGGGAACGGGACCGAGCCCGTTCAGGTCCTGTCCATGGCAGATGCCGCAGGGCAGTGTCTTGTTCCCTCCGCTGGCGACGAGCGTCGCGCCTCTGCTCAGGCTGCCAGTCGGCACATAGGCAATGAAGCCGGAGCGCGGATCGCGCAGCTCGAAACGCACGGCATCCTCTGGCGTCTCGATGATCCGGCGCCCGATCGGCTCGGTCCCGCCGTCCGGAACGGCAAAGAACACGTTCCCGGAGAGGCGCATCATCGGCACCGTGTCGGCTTCCACGACCCTGATCCACGGCTTCCACGCGAGCGACGACAGGTAAGTGGCGGCGTCGTGGATCTCGGCATCCGTCATCGCTTTGGCTGCCTGGATCATCTGCAGGGTATTCAGCTTCCGAGGGTCGGCGCTCGTTCGGAGATCGTTCTTGAAGTCCATCATTTGCTGAACGACGTACGCGTACGGGAGGCCCGCAACAGGCGCGTTCTCGGGTCGCCCGAGGCCGTTCGGCATGTGGCACATCGCGCAGCCACGAACGTCGGGTGGGCGGCCACGGACGACGACATCCGGCATCGGCGGGTGATCGCCGGGAAACCAGTCCGCCACGCTGAAGAAGTCCCGGAGCTGGGCGAGCGTGAAAGCCTCGGTGCTCCCGGGAATATGCTTCAGCGAGGTGTCGGGCTGCGGTCGCGGGCCGCCACTCCCGGCGGGACGGCTCGGCGGGACCGCATCGGGAGGCAGTAAACCGTAGGCCCAGTAGGGCGGCGCTTGAATCCCTCCGGCGGGGGCGGGCTGCGGCCCCTGAGCCACGGCGGCGGCTCCCGCGACAAACGCCGCGGCGACCATGAGACCCGCCACACCTTGAATATTCCGCATCAATGGCCCTCATCTGCAGCGCGGACGAACGTGAACCGCGGGCGCACGGAGTGCATCCCGGAGCGGGCCTACGATACACCGAACGCGGGCGGCTGCCTGCCCCTACGCCGACATGGGCCGGCGCCGGCGGTTTGCGAACGTCCGGTGCCGCAGGTATGCTCGACCCCTGGGAACGAGATGGAATGCAGGAGAGCCAGCGACTTCGCCCGGGCAGGTCGATCGCCGGGGCTTCCTGGCACGCGGCACGGGTTCAACAACGGCACGACGCCCCGCTACGACGAGGCAGCTAGAAAGCTTGCGTGGCAGCGTACGGTCGACTTCTTCAACACGCATCTCAGGGGGTAGCCATGGCGGCACACACGACTGTCTCGCGCCGTTCATTTCTCGCGCTCGCGGGCGCCTTGCCGCTCGCCTTGAAAGCGTCCGCCGCAGCCCAGGCCAAGGTGCCTGTCGGACTCGAGCTCTATAGCGTGCGCGACGAACTCACAAAGGATCTCACCGGCACCGTCCGCGCGGTCGCGAAGATGGGCTACGAAGTCGTGGAGTTCTACTCCCCGTACTACTCATGGACCCCTGAGCGGGCGAAGGAAGTCCGGAAGCTGCTGGACGACCTCGGCGTACGGTGCCCGTCTACTCACAACTCGGCGACGACGCTGGCGGCGGCCAACCTGCCGAAGGCGATCGAGCTGAATCAGATTCTCGGCAGCCGCTACATCATCGCGGCGAGCCCCGGGCCCGTCACCGGGCTCGACAGCTACAAGGCCTTGAGCAATAACCTCAACGTCGCCGCAGAACAACTGAAGGCTGCTGGCATGTTCACCGGCTTCCATAACCATCAGACCGAGTGGAAGCCGATCGAGGGGCAGCGCCCGATGGATGTGATCGCCTCCACCACGACAAAGGACGTCGTCCTGCAGCTCGATGTGGGTACGTGCGTCGAGGCGGGTGCGGATCCGGTCGCCTGGATCAAGAGCCACCCGGGGCGCATCAAGAGTCTCCATTTGAAGGATTGGGCGGCCGGCCCGGGATACGCGGTCGTCTTCGGCGAAGGCAGCTCCCCATGGCCGGCGATATTCGCGGCCGCCGAATCGGTCGGCGGAGTCGAGTACTACCTGATCGAGCAGGAGCAGGGGCCGGCAACCGAACAGTTGCAGCGCGCCGAGCGGTGCCTGGCCAACTACAGGAAGATGCGCGGATGACGCGGCGCTAACCGGCAAGCTGGCTTCAGGAGGCTCATGCGATCGTTGTTCACACGGCGGAATTTCCTCGAGCGCGCCGCGTGCGCGTGCGCCCTGCTCGGGGGCGCCGCCGCGCGGACGGGCGCCGCGCAGGCTGGGGGGACGGCGTCCGCCAGGGCCGCGGGGACGCCGGCGGCAGGCACGATGTATGTCTCGTTGAACGGTTCGGTCGCGAGGGGCGTCGGCTGGCCAGACCTGGCGAAGCTCGCCGCACGAGTTGGCTTTGACGGCGTCGACTGGAGCCTGGGAGCCGCGAGAACCGCGGGCCTGGATGCCACCAAGGCGCTCTTCTCCGAGCTGAAGATCAGGCCCAGCATCACCGGCTTTCCGATGGCCAGACCGCTGCCCTTTGGCGGAGAGCAGACGGCATTCGATCAGGCGCTGGTCCAGCTGGCGGACGACGCGGCGTTTGTCGCAGCCGTCGGCTGCGACAGGATGATGCTGGTCCTGTCGCCCACGGGGCCGCTGCCGAAAGACGAATGGCGGAAGGTCGTCCACGAGCGTCTCTCCGCGGTGTCGCAGGTGCTCCAGCGGTCGAACGTGCAGCTGGGCCTCGAGTTCCTCGGTGTGCAGCAGTTCCGGGCGGGACGCGACGGCGGACCCCCTCCCAACCCATTCATCTGGACCTTGCCGGAAACGGTGGCCCTCGCGAAGGACTGCGGGCCGAACCTCGGCGTCGTCCTCGACGTGTGGCACTGGCACCACTCCGGAGGCACCACCGCGGAGATTTTGGATACGCCCGCCTCGCGAATCGTGCACGTCCACGTGTCGGACGCGAAGGCGCAGGCGCCCGAAGACGTGCGCGACAACGGGCGCGTCATGCCGGGGGAGGGCGTGATCGATCTGGAGGGGTTCTTCCAGGCGCTGAAGAAGATCGGCTATACGGGCGGCGTGAGCCCGGAGCCGCTGGGCCGTGTGCCGTCGGACATGTCGCCCGAAGACGGGGCGCGGCTGGCGCTCGACACGACCCGTGCGGCGATGAAAAAGGCGGGCCTGCCGATTTGAGATGCAGGCAACTGCGCGTAGGGAACAGGAGATCAGAAGATCAGGAGACAAACTATCTTCTGGTCTCCTGAACTCGTGTCATGGACAGGAAGGCGCGGCTATCCCAGGCCGCTTCTCTTGAGCGCGTAGGCGATCGACTCGGTCGGCGCGGGATAGCTCACGAGCGCGGTATTCCCCCGGTAGTCGATATCGCGAATCCCGATCTCGCTCGTGTAGAACGCATCGACAGTCATCCGGCGCACCCAGGTGAAGAACTGGATTCCCGGATCGAGCTCCGGCGACGTATTGCGGCGGTAGGCGATCTGATCCAGCAGCGCGGTCTGATCGCCGGCTGACGCCGCGAGAAACGTGTCCCCCCCGCGCGCCTTCATCGCCCCATCGAGCCATGCGATCCCCGAGCCGTATGTCGTCTTCAGCTGATCGTTCACGCTGGTCAGCATGTCGATCCATGCCGCGGCACCGGCCGCGAGGGCGCCCGGCGCGCCGTTCTCGACCGGGACAATCAAATCGGTGAGCCGTTCGAGCGTGCGGTACTCGTGGGGCGTGAGCCCTCTGGGGGTATAGGTTCCCCCCGTCGCCGCCTGGGCCAGCGACGCGATCTGATGCACCTCCTGGGCGGCCACACGGTCCACCAGCCCGCCCGCGGTCAGGACCAGGGCCAGGCGGCGAAGCGCGTCCCGTCGCGTGATGTCAGACATTGGCCTTCTTCAATTCTGCCGCGAGGTATTCGGCGGTGCGCCAGGCGAGCGCGACGATGGTGTGCGTGGGGTTCTTGTCGGCGTTGCTGACGAAGGGGGCAGCGTCGGCGACGAACAGGTTCTTCACGTCGTGCGCCTGGCAGAACTTATTGAGGACGCTCGTCTGGCGGTCGTCCCCCATGCGCACCGTGCCGACCTCATGGATGATGGCGCCGCCGCGGGAAATCGGCGGACGTCCGGGGATGTCCGCCTGCGCCATGGGGCCGGCGCTCGTCGGCTGGCCGGCCGGTGTGTTGGTCTGGCCTGTTTGCGGGCCGGCCTGCCCGGTCTGTGGGGCCTGCGCGCCGCGCTGTGGTCCCGTGCCGGTCGTCTGCGCC
>JALZOC010000896.1 GCA_030857365.1 Acidobacteriota bacterium | reverse complement strand
GGCATGACGCGTCTGGGAGCGGTTGGGAGGCGCGTTCAATTCAACGTTTCCTGCGTCTGCCGTAGTGGAGGGCGATGGCGGTGGCGAGGTTGTCGGGGGCGGTGACGATGAGGTCGCCGGTGGCGCGGCGGGTGAGCTCTTCGGCGAAGCGGACGACTTGGAGGTCGTCGGAGAGGACGCAGACGGCGAGAGTGATGCCGTCGCGACGGAGGCGGTCGGCTTCGGCGTAGGTGGTGGCGAGTGTTGCGGGAGTAGGTGGGTGGTTGAAGTGGATACGGCCATCGGGGTCGCGATGGGCGGTCGGTTCGCCGTCGGTGAGCAGGATCAGGTTGCGCTGCATGCCGCGATGGGCGGCGAGCTGGGCGCGACCGAGGCGGAGGGCGTCCTGGATGTTGGTGCCGAAGCCGAAGCGGTCCCAGGCGAGGCGGGGGAGTTCAGGCGGGGTGAGCGGGCGTGCTGATTCGGAGAAGCCGGTCAGCAGCAGGATGTCGCGCGGGAAGCGGGTGCGGATGAGGGTGGTCAGGGCCAGCGCGAGGCGTTTTGCGGCCAGCAGGTAGCCACGTTCGCCCATCGAGCGGCTGAGGTCGATGGCGAGGACGGTGGCGGCACGGGCGGAGTCTTCGCGCTCGAAGATGGCGAAGTCGGTGGCGTCGAGGCGAACCGGGACACCGGTGCCGCGCCGGACAGCCTGAAGGACGGTGCGGCTGAGATCGAGGGCGAGTGGATCGCCAAACTGGTAGTCGCGGCTGGTGCCGGTCAGGTCGTGAATGCCGGGGCGATGGAGCCGAAGGCGGTCGCCGGGCTGGCGGCTGGCAAGGCGGGCCATGACGGCGGTGAGGATATCGTCGCCGATGTGCTGGAGGGCGCGGGCGGAGAGTTCCTGCCGGCCACCGGGGCTACGGACGAAGCCGGAGTCTGCAAAGCCTTGCAGTGATGCGGTCAGGCGCTCGATGGCATCGGAGGCTTGCTGGCCGAGGGCGGCGCGGACAAGTTCGGGGGCGATGTCGGCGATGTCGGCGACGTTGCGGACGCGGCGAATGGCTTGCTCCAGTTGGTCGACTTGTCCGAGATGCGTCAATGTGTCGGCCAGCGAGCCAGAGAACTCAGGTGCGTCTTCGAGAGAACCATCCTCGCGGCCCAATGCGCCACGACGGAGGATCTGGTCGATGGCAGCTTGTGCCTGAGCGCGGGCGTCGGCTGGGAGATGGGCGAGGATGCGGGCGGAATCAGGTTGGCCGGCGAGTGCTTCGAGGAGGTCGTTCGATTGTGGATCGAGTCCTTCGGCGCCAGATCCGGAGCGTAATGCGTCAGCGAGCTGTTGAAGCTGCTCGTTGTCGGACAGTGCTTGTTCAAGCTGGCGGCGTTCGGCGCGGAGGGCGTCGCGGAGCTGGTCGAGACCGGGGATCTGGTCGCCGTCGGCGTCGGTCAGGCCGCGATGGAGGGCGCGGTCGAGCGCCTGTTCGATGTGGCCGGAGAGCAGGTCATCGGAGAGCGCCGCCAGCACCTGTTCGGGTGCCAGCGGCGTGATGGTCTGGGTGCCGTCCCAGGCGCGGTAGCGGTAGCGCATGCCGGTGCTTGTCATCTCACGCGGTGGAAGGCGTCGAACTCGGCGTGGTGGTCGTTCTGGTCGACTGGCACGTCGACGACGAACGGGACGCCCTCTGCGTTAGCGCGGCGGGCGCGTTCGAGCGCGTCGCCAAGATCGGCGGCGGACTCGACGCGCAGGCCGTCACAGCCAGCGGCTTTGGCGACGGCGATGAAGTCGAAGGCCGGATCGAACGAGGTGGCGATGTGCCGGTTGTCGAGTTGGGTGGTTTGTGTCCAGCGTGGCCAGCCGAGGGCTCCGTCGTTCATGACGACCCACGTGACGGGCGCGCGTTCCTGGACGGCGGTTGGCAACTCGTGCATGGCCATCTGGAACGCGCCGTCGCCGGTGGTCGAGACGACCTGGCGCTCGGGCGCAGCCATCCTGGCGGCGATCGCGCCGATGACGCCGAGGCCCATC
>JALZOC010000895.1 GCA_030857365.1 Acidobacteriota bacterium | reverse complement strand
CGCGGAGTACAAGCGCGTTTTCGCCTCCGGCTCGAACATCCCGTAGCCGTGCTTGAGGGCGTACGCCTGGTCCGGGGAAGATGAGAGGTGCCGAAGCGAGCGGGCCCCTTTGACGGACAGCGGCAAGGCACGCCCGAGCCACCCCGCCATACGCGTGGCCGAACCGAGCGAGCCGCGGACGCGCTGTTCCCACTGTTCCACGCGGTGCCAGGGATAGCCCGCCCAGAGCTCGTCCCCGCCGTCTCCCGAAAGCGCCACCGTGACGAGCTCGCGCGCCGCCTTGGACACGTAGTACGTCGGGACAGCCGAGGAGTCGGCAAAGGGCTCGTCGAAGTGCCACGCCAGTTTCGGGAGGAGGTCGTCCACCCGGGGATTGGCCGTCAGCGCGTGGAACTCACAGCCCAGGTGACGCGCCACCGCCTCGGCGTGCCGCACTTCGTCGAAGGCCTCATCGTCAAAGCCCACCGCGATCGTGATGGGGGGGGGCGCCGCTCGCTTCCTTCATGTACGCGACGACCGTCGACGAATCGATGCCTCCCGACAGGAACGCGCCGAGGGGCACGTCGCTGACGAGCCGCAAGCCGACCGCTTCGCGAAGCAGCGCGTCGAGCTCCTCGAGGTACTCCTCCTCGCGAGCGGGATTGCCATCACCCGTGAACTCGAGATCCCAGTACCGCGAGACTCGAATCTGTCCTCCCTCGGCGACCAGAATGTGTCCGGGGGGGAGCTTCTTCACCGCCCGGTAGATGGTGTCCGGCGCGGGGATGTAGAGCAGCGTGAGATACGCATCGATCGCCTCCGGGCGCCAGGTACGGGGGACTTCCGGATCTTCCAGGAGCGACTTGATTTCAGACCCGAAGACGATTCCGGAGCCTGCGACTTCGGCGTAATACAAGGGCTTCACGCCGAGACGGTCCCGCGCCAGGAGCAGGCGCCGCGCCGTGGCGTCCCAGACGGCGAACGCAAACATCCCGCGGAACCGGTCGACACAGCCATCGCCCCACTCCTCGTAGCCATGGACGATGATCTCGGTGTCCGAACCCGTCCGGAAGCGGTGGCCCCGCGCGATCAATTCCGCGCGGACATCGGCGAAGTTGTAGATCTCGCCGTTGAACACCACCTGTACCGTGCCGTCTTCGTTCGCGAGGGGCTGATCGCCGGTCGAGAGGTCGATGATGCTCAGTCGCCGGTGGCCCAGTCCGATGCCGGGCGCCTGGTAGTAGCCCGCGGCGTCAGGGCCCCGATGCGCCACCGCGTCCGTCATCGCGACCAGCACCTCGCGGTCGACCGGCCGATTGGAGTCGTAGTTGAATCGTCCCGTGATGCCGCACATCTCAGATCCCCGCCGCCTCCGCGTGAGTCCGGACGGGCGCATACCGTGCGAGCCCGGAACGATACAAATCCTCGAACGAATCAACCATGCGGTCGAAGGAGTACTGCTGCTCGACGGCGCGCCGCGCGGCGGCGCCCATCGCGTTCGCGCGCTCGGGCTGGGTGACGAGCGATTCAAGTGCGCGCCCGAGTGCCTCTGCATCACCCGCCGGGACGAGCAGGCCGGTGCGGCCATCCTCGATGAGGTCCAAGAGTCCGCCAACCGCGCACGCCACGACGGGGAGCCCCGCCGCCATCGCTTCAATCGCACCGTTCGGGAACGCTTCCGAGCGCGACGGCAGCACGAACAGGTCGGCGGCCGCGAGCAACGCGGGAACATCCTCCCGATGGCCCAGGAACTCGACGTGGGCTCCGAGGCCGAGGGCTGCCGAGCGCTGCTCGAGCTCCCCGCGACGAGGTCCATCACCGACGATCTGAAAGCGCAGCTCCGGATGCGCGCCGACCATCGCGGCCGCGG
This sequence comes from Acidobacteriota bacterium, assembly GCA_030857365.1. Classification (GTDB taxonomy): domain Bacteria; phylum Acidobacteriota; class Vicinamibacteria; order Vicinamibacterales; family 2-12-FULL-66-21; genus JALZOC01. Next base: position 159 of record JALZOC010000895.1, on the reverse strand, counting down.
CGGCAAGCAGCGTCTCATGGCTCTTCTCTGCGCGCAGATTTGCCACGGTCAGGATGGTGCGCACGGTCAGGCGGCGTTCAACTGGCGCCAGGAATGCCGGACTGACGCCGTTCGGAATCACCGCAATCGACTCGGGCCCGAGCCCCTCCGCCTCGAGAG
>JALZOC010000165.1 GCA_030857365.1 Acidobacteriota bacterium | reverse complement strand
GGCCTATCGCGGGCATCCAGTCCCGATTCATAAAGAAGGCGCCGTTCGCCACCACCGAGGCGTCGACTCCGCTTTCGCGGAAGCCATGCGGCTGGATATGCACCTGGAAGTCCATCCGCAGCGAGTCGCCGGGCTGGAGGGGCTCTTCGAGCGCGTAGATCCGGTGGCTGAGGTCCTCGTCCGCGAGCACGCTCGCCGCTGCTCGGTCGAAGGATACCGCTCGGGTCTCGACGCCCGAGACGGTGGCCACGTGGATCGAGTCGATGGCCACGGCGCTGCGGTTCACGAGGCGGTACGTGCCGCGAATATCCACCTCGCGCTGCTCGGGATAGATCTCGACGTGCAGGTTCGTACCCGTCAGCCGGGGTTGCGGGATCCCCTCGTACCGCCCGTAGCGCCGCTCGTACTCGGCGCGCCGCTCCGTGAGTTCGGAGGCGGTGAGGTACTCGTTCAGCACGTTCGTGTTGTAGAAGATGAACCCGCCGAACGTGAGGATGAGCCCCATCGCCGCCGCGGCAGCCAAGGCCGTCGCACGCGTGAAACGCCGGCGTGCCAGTTGGAGCCGCACCCTGAGACCGATCTCCCTGCCGCGCACCCAGAGCAAGTTCGCCACCACCGCGAGCAGCAGCGCCCACGCTGCCCAGTAGAGCTTGAACCACAGCCATGGGCCGAGGGACGGGCCGAAGCCGCGCATGTCCGTGTAGGACCACCCCGGACCGGCGCCGTAGATGAGCAGGTCGTGTTCGATCCCGAACATTGAGGCGAGGGCGATGAACACGTAGGCGATGATCGCCACCAGGTGAGCGATGTACTTCTGGTCCACCAGCCCGTGTACCACGATGGCGAGCACGGCAACGAGGAGGTACTCGGGAAGCTGAAGCCCGAACAGGACTTTCAGGTACAGCCCGATCTCGAAGTCCTGATAACCCAGGATCACCTGAGCAAGCATCCCGGCCGTCGTCAGGAGTGCCATAAACACGACGAGCACGAGACCGAGTCCCAGAAACTTGCCGAGGAAAGGGACCCATCCCGATACCGGCGTCGCGTCGGTGATCTCGCCCAGGCCGGCTTCCCGTTCCCGCCAGACCAGCTCGCCGGCGTAGAAGATGATGAGGAGCGGGATGATCACCCAGCGGCTCATTTCGGCAAGAGGGGCTGTCAACTCGTTGATGACTAGCGCGGTCGTGGGGACCAGCGGGACACCGTTGGATACTGTTTGATCGAGCACCACGGGGACCGTCAGGAGCGGGATGGCTGCCAGCAGGGCGAGTCCGGGCCAGCTCGGCGCGATCGTTCGGAAGGAGTCCCAAGCGATGGCGAGCGTTTGTCGCGCGTGGATGGCGAAGCCGAACGTCTGCGGGACCTGCGGGACGGCGATTGGCGTGCTCGCCGGGACGCCGATACCGGCAGGCATCGGGGCGTGCGTATTCCGGCTGCCTGCCCTGCGCCTGCCGAAGTGTCGCGTCCTGCGCCTCCACCAGGTGCTTTCGGTACGATGGGCGAAGCGAAAGCGCAGGTAGGTGACTGCGAGCGCCCCTAGCGCGATGCCGAGCCACAGGAGGCGGTTCGTGAGCACCGTGCCCTCCAGCTCAATCAGGCGCCGATTCCTCTCAATCGTTGTCCACAAATGCGCCAGATCTTCCACGATGAAGCGGATACCGATCGGATCCAGCAGTGTCCCGAGCCCCCGCTTGAAAAGCAGGAAGGAGGCGACGAAGAAGCCCATGAACAAGAGGAGCAAGCTTCCGAGGTAGCTCGCCATGGCCCGGCCGCTGCGCGCCGCCAGCGAGAACTGGATCGCCGTCGCGACGAAGGCGTTCGGCAGCGCGATGAAGGCGTAGGCCGTGAGATATGCAGCAGGCTGAAACGGAGCGATCACTTTGGCATCCACGCCAGGCGAGTAGACGGCGAGCAGGAAGCCCGCCGGCACGGCGAGCAGGATAAAGGCATTGAGAACGAGGGCGGCGAGGAATCGACCGCCGAGGTACTCGGCCTTGCTGACGGGGGCGGTGTACGTAAGGGGATGCATCCGGGTCGCCGCGTCCCGCGCGGCAGCATCGCCGGCTACGACCGGGGCCACCAGAAGCCAAATCAGGCTGCCAAATACCGTGGTACTCGCGACGGCGAATGGCGAGTTGACAGAGAAGTCCTCGTACAGCGCATCGGCGAGGGAAGCGTCTCTCGCCATCAGGAAAATGAGTACGAGCAGGACGGCGAAGAAGAGCCATGGCCAGGGACGGCGTACCTGATAGGCGAACTCGAAGCGAAAAATCCCCCGGAACTTCATGACCCCACCGCCGGCGCCGGCTGCTCGCGGCGGCGGCCGATGTGCCCCGCCATCGTGCTGAAGTAGACGTCCTCGAGGTCCGGCTTGGCGGGCTCGAAGGCGGGGTGGGGCGCCGTGTCGCTGTAGACGTGGACGACGGTCCGCCCCGCGAGGAGCTTCGTCGAGATCACCGCGTGCTCTCGCTCCAGATCTGCCAGCGTGATCTTCTCGATCACGCTGCGCCAGATCCGCCCCCTCATCTCCTCGATCGCACCGAGGGGCTCGGCCTCCAGCAGGATCTCGCCCCGGTCGATGATCGCCATCCGGGTGCACAGCTCGCTCACGTCCTCGACGATGTGCGTGGAGAGGAGGACAACGCTGTTCTCTCCCAGCTCGCTCAGCAGGTTCAGGAAGCGCACGCGCTCGGCGGGGTCGAGGCCGGCCGTCGGCTCGTCCACGATCAACAGCTTCGGATTGCCCAGAAGCGCCACGGCGACGCCGAAGCGCTGGCGCATGCCGCCCGAATACCCGCCCAGCTTCTGCCTGCGTACCTCCCACAGGTTCGTCTGCCGGAGGAGGGCCTCGACGACCGCCTGGCGCTCGGCAATGCCCTTGAGTAACGCGAAGTGATCGAGCAGATGCTCCGCGCTCACCTTCGGATAGACACCGAACTCCTGCGGCAGGTAGCCGAGCGTCTTGCGTACTTCATCCTTCTGGTTCAGCACGTCGATATCGCCAAGGTTGATGCTGCCGTCATCCGGCTCCTGCAGCGTGGCCAGGATGCGCATCAGCGTGGACTTGCCCGCGCCGTTGGGCCCTAGCAGGCCGTACAGCCCCGCCGGAATCGTGAGGGTCACGTCCCTCAGCGCCTGCACGCCGTTGGGATAGGTCTTCGATACGTCGCGAATGTGTAATTCCATAGCTGTCTCCTGTCAGTCGCCCGATGCCGGGGACGGTACGCTACGCAGGGAGTCGGGCTGTTCCGCTTCAGGACAACGCGCCAGATATCGTCGATGCGCCGCATCCTCTGTTCTCACCAGTCGGCGGGCGCGCCAGTCGCTCAGGTTCCACGTCCGCCAGCCGCCGCGCCGATCCCCCTGCCACCGTTCCTCGAGCATGTGGGCAACATGGCAGCGCTCCGCCTTGGGCAGATGGTCGAGGCGCGCGACGAGCGTCGGCACGGCGTCCGCGCTGAGCGTGCGGAGGTACCTGCCGTCGTACTCGGCGCCGGCCGCGGCGCGGGCAATGTTGACGCGCACGATCACCGCGTGCGGATTCAGCCCGTGCAGCGCGGCGATGCAGACGACACCGGCGACGATGCTGCCGAAGACGAACCGGTCGCGCCGCCCGCGCAGCACGGTGAGCACCAGCCACCCGAGAACGGCCGTGAGCCAGACGATGAAGACGCTGACATAGAGACGCAGCTCGGTCAGCCCGTACGCATTCTGGTACAGTTGCATCCGGTATGCGGCGGACGCGATCACGCCGACGAGCAGAACGACCAGCACGAGCATCGTCCCACGCAGAATGACGCGTGCGCGCGGCGTGTCCGACGAAGCGGCCCAGTCGGCGAGGAGCAGGATCGGCACGACGAGCGCGGCGGTCGCGACGAGCTCGAAGAAACCACGTCGCGCGTACTCCGCGTAGCTGAGACCGGCCGTCACTTCGACGAGATCGGCGCCGCCGAACAGGTAGCGCAGCTGCACGGCCATGAACGCGACGAAGAGCAGGTTCAGGAACCACAGCGCAACCGATACCTCGGCAGCCGCGAACGCCGACTGCGGCACGCGCAGCCGGTCGGTCACCTTGTCATCATGGACCAAAAACGCGCGCAGGTAGCCGGCCGTCAGCCACGCGATCACCGCGGTGAAGATGAGGTCCTCCATCAGCGGCTCGATGTCAATCAGACCCAAGTCGTGGACGATGCGCGCGAATACCGGGTCGGCCGACATCAGCAGTGTCGTCAGCACCAGCAGCGCGGGCAGCGCCATGACCGTGCCCCACGCGACCGTCCGCGCCTGCCGCGTCCAGCGCGCGGCGCCTTCGGCAGGATTGGGGGCACCACGGCCCCAGCCGACCGGACCCGTGGCACACAGCACGGCCAGGCGGACTGCCGCGACCATGCCGTCGCTCACAGTCGCGCGCGCAGCCCACGCGGAAGCCGCACGACCGGCGGCGAGCCCGAGCAACAGCACCGCGGAGACCAGGCTGAACACGGCCAGGGCCTCGGCATCGCGCAGCATCAGCGCACCGGCGAATCCGAGCGCGCCGCCGACCAGCCAGCGCGTCTCCCGCGACGCCGGCTCGGCCCGGCGCCGCAGCAATACGACGATCACGACCACGCCCGAGAGCGCCCACAGCGCCGCGTTCAGTCCCGGTCGGCCGGGAACCCGCACGAGCGCGTTCGCGAGTACACCGAGCGCCACCGCCCACAGCAGAGCGGGGCTGCGCAGTTCCGTCCGCACGCTCATAACGCCACCGCCGCGGCCCGTGTGACAGCCTCGAGTCCGCCGAACCGGCGCTGGCGCCGGCCAAGTTCCGCGACCGCCGCGGCCAGCGCGATGGCATCGAAGTCCGGCCACGCCACGTCCGTGAAGTACAGCTCCGCATACGCGCTCTCCCACAGCAGGAAGTCGCTCAGCCGCTGCTCGCCGCCCGTGCGGATCAGCAGGTCCACGTCCGGCACGGGCCGGTCCGATGCCGACTCCAGGCGCCGCGCGAGCTCCGCACGGCTGCGCGGACCGTGCGCTGCCGCACGCACGATTGCGTCCCGCGATGAGTAGTCGATTGCCAGTCGCAGGCGAAGCACGCTGCCCGCCGCCGTCGTGCGCTCGGCCGCCACGATCGCATCCCGCACGCGCGCCGGCAGACGGTCCCGCCGCCCCAGCACCTCGACGCGCACCCCCTGCTCCACACACGACGCCACCTCCGTCCGCAGGTAGGTCTCCAGCAGCCGCAGCAGCGCACGCACTTCCGGGCGCGGCCGCTTCCAGTTGTCCGACGAGAACGCGTAGTGCGTTAGTACGCCGATCCGCTGCGACGGCGCCGCCTCGACCACCCGCTGGACCGCCGTGGCGCCCGCGCTGTGTCCGGCACCGCGCGGCAGCCCACGGGCCTCTGCCCAGCGACCGTTGCCGTCCATGATGATCGCGACGTGCATCCCGTTTCTAACACTCCAAGTACTTTGTTTCATAAAGTGAACCTCCGCAATTATACCCACAGGGTGCAGCGCGCGGCCTCAGCCCTCGCGCACCCGCCGGATTAGTGATTCCATGTGTTCGAGATACTGGTGGAGCGCCTTGCGCCCGGACGCCGTGAGCTGGTATTCAGTGTGCGGCACGCGGTCGACGAACGACTTCTCACAGGCGACGAAGCCGGCCTCCTCGAGACGCCGGGCGTGCACGCTCAGGTTGCCGTCGGTGATGTCGAGCTGGTCCTTAAGCTCGTTGAAGCTCAGCGACTGTGCGCTGGCCAGCGCACTCACGATGGCGAGTCGCACACGCTCATGGATGACGCGGTCCAGCTCTACCGGCGTCGTCCTGTGGGCGCGTTTCCGGCTCTCCGCTGTCGACACGGGTGCACCCTTTTCTTCCTCGTGCTCCTGCTCGCGCCGCGCGGTGCCGCCCTTAGCCACCGTGCCGCCTCGCGATCAGGAGCCCGAAGCCGATGAACAGACCGCCGAAGCCGGCAGCCATCCAGGCATCCGCCCACGCTGCCGGTGTCGCGAGCGCGAGCGCGCCCAGCACCATGAACCCGATGCCCATGAGCGGCACCACGCGGACGGAGAACGTGCCCGCCGTAACCATCGCGGCGCCGTACGACAGCAGCCACAGACCCGGCAGCAGCGCAACTGCGCCGTGCGCGTACAGTGCAGCCGTCAGCGCCACGGCGGCGCCGACGGGCGGCAGGAAGCTCAGCAGGAACTTCCGTCCGGGGCCCGTGCTCAGC
>JALZOC010000894.1 GCA_030857365.1 Acidobacteriota bacterium | reverse complement strand
CGCCGCTTACCCGCGGCGAAGCGCCGTGGGGCCTGTCAAGCGAGACTGGACGGCAAAGCCGATGGAGGCTGACGATGGCCAGATCATCCTGCGCCGCTTCGGATTCGCGTTCGTGGCGCTGGTCGCACTGGTACTCGTCGTGGCCTGCACGAACCTCGCGAACCTGGTGCTCGCGCGCGGCTCGTCGCGCCAGCAGGAGCTCGCGGTCCGCCGCGCCATTGGCGCGTCACGGTGGCGGCTGGTGCGGGAGCAGTGCGCCGAAAGCTTTTTGCTGGCGGTCGCCGGTGCCGGCGCCGGATGGCTGGTGTTCACGGCCCTCAGCGCCGGGCTCGACATCGACGTTCCGCTCACCAGCAAGATGCTCATCTCGTTCAGGCCGGAGATCGACCCCGCCGTCGCGGCGGTCGCCGGCGTGGCGCTGCTCCTGTCGCTCGTGGTCTTCGGGCTCGAACCCGCGCTGCGACTGACACGCGACCGCGCGTTGCGGCCCGACCTCGGATCCGCGGCAGGCAGCGTCGGCGTCCCGCAGGCGAAGCGGCACCGCCGGCTGATCCGGGGGCAAGTCGCCATTTCCACGGGCTTCTTCATCCTGGCCACACTGAGCCAGAACTATATCCTCGCCGAGGCACGCCATGACTCCGGCGTGGAGCTGGATCGCATCGCGCTCGCGACAATGAATTTCTGGACGCAGCAGTGGAACGACGACCGCGCGAGACAAGCCTTGGCGCGCGTCCTCGAGGAAATCGAGAAGGATCCCTCCGTGCAGAGCGCGGCAGTCACGACCGGCGTGCCGTTCGGCGCGTCGAACACGCCGCGGTTCACCATCTCGCCTGCCGATCGTCCGATCACGGACCGCAATAACGTACGACAGGCGCTCGCCGTCGCAGCGACGCCGCGGATCTTCCGGACGCTTGGGGTCCCGATGCTCCGCGGACGCGGTTTCGACGACCGTGACACTGCCGGCGGACAGCTGGTGGTCGTGCTGAGCGCGCAGACCGCGCGGCGGCTGTTCGGCACAATCGAGGCGGTGGGGCGGCAGATACAGCTGAAGCCCAGCGCCAGCGCCGGTCCGCGCCGTCGCACGGTCGCGGGCAAGCTCGCGCTGCAGACCCCTACTTCACCATCTCCGGCTGACGCAGAGGTCGAGACTGCCAGCGTCATCGGCGTTGCCAGCGATACTGACGTCGGCCAACTTTTCTCCAGGAGGACCAACCTCATCTACCTGCCGCTCTCGCAGCAACCCACGACCGTTGCGTTCGGCATTGCGATCGTGCGCACCGACGGCAGCCCGTACGTTGCCCTGCGCGTACTGCGCGACGCGATCCGCCGCGTCGATCCGAACCTCGCGGTGGAGTCGTCCGGCACGGGACTTGGGGCGCTCGGCGGTCCGACGGTGTTCCTCCGGACCGCTTCGCTGATGGCCCTGTCGCTCGGTGCGATGACGCTGCTCCTCACGATGGTGGGCCTGTACGGCGTCCAGTCACATGGCGTCACGCTGCGCACACGGGAAATCGGGGTTCGCATGTCGTTCGGCGCCACCGCGGCGCAGATCCGGGCGCTCGTCCTGAAGGACGGTTTCCGCCCGGTCCTTCACGGGCTCGCGATCGGCATTTTCCTCGGGTTCGTAGGACGCGGCCTGGTGCGAGCGTTCTGGTGGGACGGGATGTCCGTTGCCGATGCCTGGATGCTCATCGCCGTGCCTGTTCCGCTGCTGATTGCCGCGCTCTTCGCCTGCTGGATCCCGGCGCACCGTGCGTCGCGCGTCGATCCGAACGTGGCGTTGAGACATCTCTGATGCGAAGGTCCTGATGCGATCGCCTCGGACGCGTCGTCGCGTTGAAGTTCCTGGCTAACGGGCTCACCCGCGTGGCGTGACGCCAGACCCCGCCCGCAACGAATCCGACACATCAGCCCGAAAGCCGAAGACGGCGGCAACCGCTGCGATCAGCAACGTCGTCCCAGCCGCCAATCCAAGAAATATGGCCAGGGCACGTCGGTCGAGCGATAGAT
>JALZOC010000893.1 GCA_030857365.1 Acidobacteriota bacterium | reverse complement strand
CCCCAGCGGCACCCCGGAATGCCCGGCACACATGACCACTGCGAAAATCACGAGCATGGACCGGCGAAGACTCGTCACGCGGTCTGCGCCTCCAGCCGCAGGCCGCAGCGCTTGCAGAAGGCGGCGTCGGTATCGTTGCCGGTGCTGCACGCGGGGCATTGCCGGCCGTCGTCGGAATTTCCACCTGAAACCTGCATGGCGGTCTGCGGCGCCGACGCGCCGCTCGACCGGGCCGCTCGCGCGGCAAGATCTTCGTCGAACGCAGCCTCGGACGTGTGAGGCCGGCTTCCCCGCCCCCTGCTCACCAGCCGCGCGCTCAACTCGCGCTCGATCAACTCGCGGTATCCGCCGCCGCCTTCATCCGCCTGCCTGATGAGCATCATCGCGCGGGCCCGCAGCCGCGCCGACATCTCGTCGAAGTCGTGGGGAGAGACCTTGCCCATGGCCCGATCGAATTCGAGCTCCTTGATCGAGCGGAGCACGAGCGCCTTCTCCCGTTCGAGCGCTGTCCGGGCGCGCGCCGACTGCCGTTCGCTGACCAGGGTGGCTTCGTCCGCGGCGAGTGGCACGAGCATGCCGTAGAAGGCTGCGGCGGCCGCCCCCGCGGCCCCGATGGTGAGGCTGATGAGCACGAGGTGCTCGGGTGCGGCCTGCCGCGCCATCACCACGGCGGCGGTCGCCGCGGCGAGCGACGCGAGCACGAAAAAATGCCACGGCTTGAACGCTTCGTCCGGCCTGGCCGCCGGCTCTGAGCCTTGCCTCTTCGCGGCTTCCATGTTCGTCGCTGCCGCCCCCGTGGCTTCCGCCTGGCGAAAGCTCTTTTTCTCCGAATTAGTCGAGGTCGCGGAGCTCATCGTCCAATCTCGCCGCGAGATCGGGGGTGCCGGCCTCCGGCTGCGTGGCGGGGGGTGCCGCGTCGGCCTCACGGCGGGACCAGCGGAACGCCACGAACGCCACGCTCGCCGCGCCAGTGGCACCAATCAGGTACGGGAAGAACCACGCCAGGCGGTTGAAGCCCTTGTCGATCGGCGAGGCCAGAGGCTCCTGGCTTCCGTATTTCTGTATATAGAACGCATAAACCTGCTCGCGCGTCTTTCCCTGCCCGACCAGCGTCGCGACTTCGTCGCGCATCTGCGCCGCCATGCCGCAGGTGCACTCGCCTATCCGCTTCCGGCCGCACGTTCCGCACATGCAGATGATTTCGCTCTGCAGGTCCTTCTCGAGCTGTGTTCGCGGCACCACGGTCACGGCATTCGGGTTCTCGATGTGCTGAGCCGAAACTGGCCGCGGCAGGAACAGGAGGATGAGCAGCAGCGACGTGGTCGTCGTCGCCCCGCCGGGCACCTTCGCGGCCACGAAGGCGAAGGCGGTCTCCGGCAGCAGCGCCAGCCCCGTGCCGAACGCCATCACCGCAAAGCCGAACCAGATCCAGTTCACGAGCGGGTTGACGGTGATCGCGTAGGTCGCGCTCTGAGCGGCCACGTCGTATCCGCCGAGCACGACGTAGAGATCCTCGCCCGGCGCCCGGCGGATCGCCACCTCGGTGGTCGGCTCCTCCTCATGCTTCTTGAAAAACCACCGCGCGGGCTCCATCTCGCCCAGCGACTCGCCGTCGCGCGTGACGCTCACGTGCCCGGTCACCATCTGCTTCTGTGCGTCGCTCGTCACGCGCAGCGCATCGTGACGGATGGTGAACGCCCCCACGGTCGCCTGCTGCCCGGGCTTGAGCAGCACCTGCTCCTCCTGCTTGAAGCCCTGGCCCGCAAATCCCAGGAAGATGAGCACGATCCCGATGTGGACGATGTATCCGCCGTAGCGGCGCCGGGAGCGGCTGACCAGCCCGATCATCGAGGTGAGCAGATCCGCGCCCGTCGTTTCTTTCCGCACCTGCGCGCCGCGGATGAACTCCTGGCCGATGGTCGTGACGACGAATGCGCAGAGGGCGAAGCAGACGCCCGAACTCCAGACGCGCACGCCGAGGCCATAGAGCGCCGCGCCCGTGACGAGCGC
>JALZOC010000892.1 GCA_030857365.1 Acidobacteriota bacterium | reverse complement strand
GCCGGGGGCGACTCACGACCCTGACGCTGTGCGACGGAAAGCGCCCGCTTCACGAGGTCGAGGATCTCGTCTACGCTCGCCATCCGGACCTGTTCGACTCGCGCGCGGAAGCGGCGGCATTCGTGGCGGAAGTCGTATCCGGCTACGCAAAGCTCTGAACGAAGGGCGCTCTTCACCCGACGCCGCCACCGCCCCATGATGTATTGCGCCTACGGCCGGACCCTCCAAAGTGACCAGCCGCTGCCAGAGCTCGATGCCGCGTCCGCCGTGCGAGCGGACCTCCGGCTCGTCTGGAACGCGACCGTCCACGCGCCGCCCGGCGCTCGCTGGTCCACTCTCTGGCGGTTCTCCAGCGGTGAGCCATGGGTGACCGCCGCGCGGGCGTCGAACGCCCACCATTTCCGCTTCGGGCGCCTCGCGGAGTTCCGTGTGTCTGCCGCGCTGATCGAGATGGCTCCCAGGGGGCGCGTGTCGGATGCGACGCTCCGGCACCTGCTCCTCGACCAGGCGCTGCCGCTCGCCCTCGCCGCCCAGGGGGCGCTCGTCGTCCATGCGAGTGCGGTCTCGCTGGAGGGGCGCGCCGTGCTCTTTGCCGGTCGCGCGGGCGCCGGCAAATCGACCCTCGCGGCACTGCTCGCCAGGGACGGGGCGCCGATCCTCGCCGACGACGGGGTGCTGCTCGAGGAATCTGCTGAAGGGCTCCGCGCGGTTCCGTCCTATCCGGGGCTGCGGCTGTTCTCCGATTCGTCCGCGGCCGCCGCGCTGAGGCCGGCAGGTACCGAGGAAAGTGACTCCACGAAACGGCGCATGGTTCATGCGATGAGGCCGGACATGTTCCAGTCGGCCGCGGCGCCGCTGGGGCGCATCTACGTTCTGTCGGACGGTCCGACCCTCTCGATCGACCGCGTGTCGCGCCGGGACGCGGCCATCGAAATCCTGCGCCACGTGTACCGCGCCGATATCGACGATCCACACGCGCTCCGCCGGCAGCTGGATGCGATTGCCGGGGTCAGCAGCGCGCTCGACGTCTGGATCCTCACGCGGCCCAGGGACTTCTCGAAAGCCGCCGAGGTCGCGCGCGCGGTCGCCGCGCACGCGGTTCTGCGATAGATTACACGGGCGATGGCACGCGATGTAGACGTCCTGGCGGCGCCCACGCTCAAGCACCTGCGCGAGCGGTGGTGGGACGACGCATTCACGATCTTCGTGAAGGACACCGTGCAGCCCCGCGCGGGACGCCGGATTCTCGATGTGGGCTGCGGGACGGGCACCGCCGAGGTGAAGCTCTCGCGGCTTCACCTGACGCAGGTCTCGCTCGTTGCCGTCGACCTCAGCCCCGAGCGCGTGGTCGAGGCACTCGCGGCCGCACGGTCGCACAACATCCGGGCGAGCTTCGCGGCCGCCGACGGCTGTGCGCTGCCGTTCCTCAACGGGACGTTCGACTCGGTGTTCTGTGTCGCCGTGCTGCAGCACATTGCCGACGTCGGCGCGGCCGTCCGCGAACTGGCCCGCGTGACGAGAGCGGGAGGCCGCGTCGTGGCCGTCGAGCCGGACAACAGCGCGCGCTATTTCTACAGCTCGCTCGACGCGGGTATGCGCGCCTACGAGGCGTCGGGGCGGTTCTTCACCAGCCTGGCGGGCGAGCGGAGCGACACGACCGATGGGGCCGTCGGGCCGAAGCTGCCGACCTTGTTCGCCCGGTGCGGGATCGAGTTGCTGGACGTGCAGCTCTTTCCGGTGTCCCGCGCGCAGCTCGGAGCGCCGGGCAAAGCGCTCTGGGAAGGAAGGCGCCTCGCGGTGACGAATGCCGCCGGGCGCGCGCGGGACGGGGCCACCAGGCAGCTCGGAGAAGACTACCTCGCGCTGCTCGACGCCTACGCGAGCGAAGCCGCCACCGCCGGCCAGGCCTTCGTCGAGATCCAGAACACGATGCTGTTCGCCACTGTAGGGCAGAGGGTCGAATGAGCCGCCCGGAATGCCCGTGAGCCGTTCGTCCGGTGCGGGCAAAACC
>JALZOC010000891.1 GCA_030857365.1 Acidobacteriota bacterium | reverse complement strand
CGTCAGCCGCGGGTTTGGCAGTCTTGACCAGTCGCGGCGGCGGGAGCACGGCGGCCGCCGGCTTGGCCGGTTCGGGCGCCCTGCTGCCCGGCTTCTTGCCCTTGCCCGGCGCCGGCGTGTCCGCCATCGAGGCATTGGACGGGACGTTCAGTCCGCGCTGGCGCGCCATGCGGGACACGAACTCCCGCGCGACCACCTCTTCGATCGTGCTCGATGCGCTCTTCACCTCGATACCATGGTCGCGCTTCAGCAGCGCCATCACTTCCTGGCTCGACGTATTGAGGAGCTCCGCGACTTTGTATATCCGGACTGTTGCCATTCGTTGGGAGTTCTAAAAGCTCTGACGTTCCAAGATTCCGTACTACTTCACTTCGACATCGTCGGCCGCCACCGCCGCCGGGGCATCTGCGGGCGATTCCGCGTCCGGCATCGGGTCGTCGGCGCCGCCGTCCGCCTCCGCGGCAAAAACGTCTGGCGCCGGCTGGTCACCCTCGGGTTCGCCCGATTCTGCACCCGCTTCCGGGACCGCGTCGCCGACTTCGAGCGCTCCGAGTTGCAGCTCGACTTCCTTCCGCTTCTCTTCCTCGCTCTTGATGTCGATTTTCCAGCCGGTCAGCTTCGCGGCGAGCCTGACGTTCTGGCCCTTCTTGCCGATTGCCAGCGACAACTGTCTGTCCTCGACGACGACCTCCATCACCTTTTCGGCGTCGTCGACGATGGAGACGCGCTGCGCCTTTGCGGGGCTCAGGGCACTCGTGACAAACAGGATGGGGTCCTCGGAGTACTCGACGATGTCGATCTTCTCGCCCCGCAGTTCGCGGATGATCGACTGCACGCGGGTGCCCTTCATGCCCACGCACGCGCCGACCGGGTCGACGTCCCGCTCGCGGGAGTACACCGCGACCTTCGCACGATCGCCCGCCTCGCGCACCGCCCCGCGGATGATGACCGTGCCGTCATAGATCTCCGGCACTTCCTGCTCGAAGAGCTTGATGAGCAGCGCCGGGTCCGTCCGCGACAGCACCACCTGCGGCCCCTTGGCGCTTCGGTTCACGCCGCGGATCACCGCGCGGACGCGGTCGCCGACGGTGTAGTTCTCGGCTCGCGACTGTTCCTTCCGGGGGAGCTGACACTCCACGCGGCCGAGCTCGATGATGATGTCGCCGTTCTCGAAGCGCTTCACCATCCCGCTCACGACTTCCCCGACCCGCTGGCTGTACTCGCCGTAGACGTTCTCGCGTTCGGCTTCCCGCACCTTCTGGAAGATGACCTGCTTCGCGGTCTGCGCGGCGATCCGTCCGAGGTCCTCCGTCGGCCGGGGGAACTCGATTTCCATGTCGACTTCGGCCTCTTCGCCGTAGAGCTGCTGCGCCTCGGTCAACGAGATCTGAGTGGAGGGGTCGGTAACCTCCTCGACGATCTTCTTGACCGCGTAGAGCTCGAGCTGACCGCTTTCCGTGTTGAACCTGGCGCGCAACGCTTCGCTCTTGTACCGCTTCCTGGCCGCGGCCTCGAGCGCATCCTGGACGGCGACGATGATAATTTCCGGCTCGACGCCTTTTTCCTTGGCGATCGCGTCGATCTGCTGGAGCAGCGGGTTCGTGGTGGCCATTTATCTCTCTATCGTGTCCGTCCGGGCTATCAGCTACCAGCTCTCGACCGTGGGGTGAGCCCCGGCCTCGCGACTTCTCTTCCGGAATTGTCCGTGTTCGAACTTCAGCCTTCCAACTTCAGCCTTCGAACGTCCCGCCTCCGCCGCGAAGCGGCTATGGCGTGGCGGGCAGCCCTTCTTTTAAAATTCCACCTCGAGCCGCCCGCGCTTGATCTGCGCGATCGGGATGCGATGCACCTTCCGCCCTTCCTCCAGGAGCACGCAGCCCGTGGCAACGCCCGCGAGCCGGCCAGCGAACGCCGACTGGCCGTCGACCGCCGCGATCGTCACGATCTTGGCGAGCCGACCGGCGAACCGGCGGTAGTCCGCTTCGTGGCGCAGCGGCCGGTCGAGCCCCGGG
>JALZOC010000164.1 GCA_030857365.1 Acidobacteriota bacterium | reverse complement strand
GATCAGGAATCCCTCCGACGAAATCACGATCCACGTCGTCGGCAAGTACGTGGGCTACGAGGATTCGTACAAGAGCCTGAACGAGGCGCTGTATCACGGCGGCTTCAAGCATCGCCTCCGGATCAACATCCGGTGGGTCGAGGCCGAGGCGCTCGAGCAGCCGGGCGGCGAGCAGCTGCTCGACGGGGCGAACGGCATCCTGGTCCCCGGCGGGTTCGGGGACCGCGGCACCCGCGGCATGATGCGGGCCGCCGAGGTCGCGCGAGAGCGGAGCATCCCGTTCTTCGGAATCTGCTACGGCTTTCAGTGGGCAGCGGTGGAGTACGCGCGCCACGTCTGCGGGCTCACCGAGGCGGACTCGACCGAATGCACCCCCGACACGCCCCAGAACGTGATTTACAAGCTGCGGGACCTGCTCGGCGTCGACGACCTCGGAGGGACGATGCGGCTGGGATCCTACGACTGCCGGCTGACGCCCGGCTCCCGCGCGCATCAGCTGTACGGGGAGACGGTCATCAGCGAGCGGCATCGCCACCGTTACGAATTCAACTGCCTCTTCGAACAGGCGCTCGCCGACAAGGGGCTGCAGGTCGTGGGCCGGTCGCTCGACGGCAAGTTCGTCGAGATCATCGAGCTTCCTTCTCACCCGTGGTACGTGGCGGTCCAGTTCCACCCCGAGTTCAAGTCGAAGCCGCTTTGTCCGCATCCCCTGTTCGCGGGATTCGTCGAGGCGAGTCACCAGCGCAGGCTGTCGGCCGCACATCACGACACTGCCTCCGTGGTGGGCTGAGACGTGCAGCCCATCCGGGTTGGCGATCTGACGATCGGCGGCGGGGCGCCGCTGCTGCTCATCGCGGGGCCGTGCGTCATCGAGAGCGAGTCCCACGCGCTCGACACCGCGCTGGCCCTGCGTGATATTGCCGGGCGGGCGGGTGTCCCGTACGTGTTCAAAGCCTCGTACGACAAGGCGAACCGCACCTCGGGCAGGTCCTTCCGCGGGCCGGGCCTGGCGGAGGGGCTGCGGATTCTGGCGCGCGTGCGATCGAGCGCGGGTGTTCCGGTCCTGACCGACATCCACGAGCCCTCGCAGGCCCCCGCCGTGGCGGAGGTCGCCGACGTGCTGCAGATCCCGGCCTTCCTCTCGCGGCAGACGGACCTGCTGTCGGCCGCCGCCGCAACCGGCCGGGTCGTGAATATCAAGAAGGGGCAGTTCCTCTCGCCTTCGGACATGCGCCACGCGATCGAGAAGGTCGTGTCGGCCGGCAACCCGAACGTCATCGTGACGGAACGCGGCTTCAGCTTCGGCTACAACAACCTGGTCGTCGACATGCGCGCATTTCCGATGCTGCGCGGTCTCGGGTACCCGGTCGTGTACGACGTGACGCACAGCCTGCAGCTGCCCGGCGCTGGAGACGGCGTGACCGCCGGACAGGCGGAGTTCATCGCCCCGATGGCGTCCGCGGGAGTTGCGGCGGGAATTGACGGCATCTTCATGGAGGTGCACGAGGAGCCGGCGCGGGCCCGGAGCGACGCCCAGAATGCGCTGCGGCTCGATCGGCTCGAGGCGCTCCTCGGCCGCCTGGTCCGGATCCACGCCGTAGCCTCCGAGCTGCCCGCATGACGGAAACCATCACCAGCCTCGAGCTCGCGCGCAGAGTCCTCCGGACGGAAGCCGCGGCCATCCTCGGACTCGTCGAGCGCATCGACGAGACGTTCGATCGCGCCGTGCAGCTTCTCTTCGAGTGCGACGGGCGCGTGATTGTGACGGGCATGGGCAAGTCCGGGCTCATCTGCCGGAAGATTGCGGCGACGCTGTCGAGCACCGGGACGTCCGCGTGGTTCCTCCACCCCGCCGAGGCGATACACGGCGACCTGGGAGCGATCCGGGAGAACGACGTCGTGATTGCGCTGTCGCACAGCGGCGAAACCGAGGAACTGCTCCGGCTGCTCGAATCCATTCGCCGCATCGGCGCCCGCCTGATCGCCCTCACCGGTCACCCCTCGTCCACGCTCGCGCGGGCCGCCGATGTGATGCTGAACTGCGGCATCGCCGAGGAAGCCTGCCCGATGAACCTCGCCCCCACGGCCAGCACCACCGCGGCGCTCGCGATGGGAGATGCGCTGGCGATGACCCTGCTCGTCCGCAAGGGTTTCCGGGAGGAACAGTTCGCCTCCCTGCACCCGGGCGGCAGGATCGGCCGGCGCCTGATGCGAGTCGAGCACGTCATGCACACCGGCGAGGCGGCACCTGTCGTCGGCGTGTCGGCCGCCATGGCGGAGGTGTTTCACGAGATGTCGAGCAAGCGACTCGGCATGACCTGCGTCGTCGACGGGGACGGCCGGCTGGCCGGTATCTTCACCGACGGCGACCTGCGCCGGCTGATGGGCCGCGTGTCGAACGTCCTCTCGATGTCGGCCGGCGAGGTCATGACGCGGGGCCCTATTACAATTGCGCCGGACCTCCTCGCCGTCGAGGCCCTCAAGGTGATGGAAACCCACCGGATCACGTCGGTCGTCGTGGTGGATTCCCGGCTCGCGGTCCAGGGGGTGGTCCATCTCCACGATCTCTGGCGAACGCAAATGATCTAGGTTCCGGGTTCAACGTTCCGGGTTCGGGGTTCAGGTTCAAGGTTCGGGGTAACAGGTTCAAGGTTCGGGGTAACAGGTTCAAGGTTCGGGGTAACAGGTTCAAGGTTCCGGGTTCCTCCCGCAACGGCGCGCCGAACCCCGAACGCCGAACCAGGCCGGGAACCCGGAACTCGGAACTCGGAACCTGAACCCGGAACCTGAACCCGGAACTCGGAACCCCGAACCCGAACCCGGAACTCGGAACCCGGAACCCGGAACCAAGCTGTGTCAATCTCCACCAAAGCGCTGGCTATCCGACTGCTGCTGTTCGACGTGGACGGCGTGCTGACGGATGGGACCGTCATCGTGCACACCGACGGCACGGAGTCGAAGGGGTTCCACATCCGGGACGGAGCCGCGCTGGTGTGGGCGCAACGGGCAGGTTTGACCGTCGGCCTCCTGTCCGCGCGGGCTTCCGGCGCCACGGCGCATCGCGCGGCGCAGCTGGCGATTCGCCTCGTGGTACAGGGGGTCTCGAGCAAGCTCGATGCGTATGATCGGATCTTGCGTGACACGGGGCTGACGGACGCCGAGGTGGCGTACATGGGCGACGATCTGCTCGACCTGCCCGTGCTGGCGCGAGCCGGCTTGTCGGCGGCCCCTGCAGACGCGGCGCCCGAAGTACTCCGGCAGGTGGACTGGATCAGCACATGCGTCGGCGGGCGCGGCGCCGCACGGGAGCTCGTCGAGCTGGTGCTGCGCGCGCAGGACCGGTGGGAGTCGGTGCTGCGGGAGTACACTGCCACTTCCTGATGGGTGCCTACGCCACGCTCTTCGTGCTCCTCGCGCTGCTCGCCGGCCTCGTCGTCGGCAAGGGCTGGGAGCGCTACAAGTTGAAGGACGGCCGCTGGATCGATCGGCGCCGCGGCCGGGAGTCCCCGCACTACATGCTGGGGCTCAATTTTCTGGTCGCCAACCAGATCGACCAGGCCATCGAGGAGCTGAGCGCCGCCGCGGAAGCCGCCGGCGATCCGCTGGAAATTCACCTCATCCTCGGGAACCTGTACCGCGAGAAGGGGCAGGTCGGACGGGCGATCCAGGAGCATCAAAACCTGCTGCAGCGATCGCATCTCCGCAAGCTCGAACACGCAAACGTTCTCCTCTGCCTGGGGCTCGACTACCGGCACGGCGGCTTCGTGGATCGCGCCCTCGAAGCGTTCTCGGAAGTGCTGCGGCTGGATCCGGACAACCGGTATGCGCTCTCGAACCTCGAGAAGCTTCACGAGGAGCAGCACCAGTGGGTCGAAGCCTACGCCATGCGCCAGAAGCAGGCGGCGCGCGACCTTCCAGCCCACCAGGCCCGGCATCAGCAGATCCTCGCCTTTCTGGAAAATGAGATCGGCCTCGAGGCCCTCAAGCGGCGCGCATTCCCGGAAGCGGCGCGGCGGTTCGAAGCGGCGATCGCGCTCGATCCGAAGAACGCTCCGGGGTATCTGAACCTCGGCGACGTGCTCTTGCTGCAAGGCGAGGGGGATAAATCGAGCGCGGCGTGGGAACGGCTGGTGGAGACCTCGCCCGAGCGTGCCTACCTGGCGTTCTCGCGACTCGAGCAGGCGTACGGCCGCTTGAACGAGCCCGCGCGGTTCCCGGGGCTCTGCCGCCGCCTGATCGCGGAGAACCCCCAGGACTGGCGGGCGAGACTCGCCCTCGCGCGGCACCTGACGGCTCACGGCCATGCGGCCGACGCGCTCGAGGTGCTGTTCGACGCGCTCGTCATCAACCCGCACGCCCTTGCGCTGCACCAGGCCATCTGGGAGACCCTTTCACAGCTGCAACTCTCCCCCGCGCTCGTCGGTCGCTACGTGGATCTCACCCGCGACGCGATTTTCTATCTGGACCCGCATATCTGCACGCGGTGCCGCTACCGCAGCACGGAGCTCCTCTGGCAGTGCCCTCACTGCCACGAGTGGGACACGTTCGTCGAGGAGCGCATCGCGCCCGCGAAGGACACTGAAGCCACACTCACACGGTGAGAGCTGAGGGCTGTCAGCTGTCAGCTGTCAGTTGCGCGTAAACCGTCCTGATCTGCGCCTCGGTGTCGGCCATGGTGGCGTCCGTTCTGATGACGTAGTCGGCGCGTGCCACTTTTTCGTCGATCGGCCACTGTGCGTTCAGGCGTGCACGGGCTTCCGGCTCGGAGAGCCGATCGCGCGCCATCAGGCGGCGCAGCTGCTCGGCGGGATCGCAGGCGCAGACGATCACCCGATGGAAATCGGGGCTGTGGCCCGTCTCGAACAGCAGTGGAATGTCCGCGATTGCGACAGGGGTACCGGGTGGCAGGGCGAAGAACCAGTCGCCGATGCGGCGGTAGACCGCCGGATGGACGATCGCTTCGAGGTCGGCCCTCGCCGCCCGATCGCTGAACACGATTCGGCCCAGAGCCGCGCGGTCGAGACTCCCGTCGGCGGCAAGGACCCTGGCGCCGAACAAAGCCCGTACGGAGGCGAGCGCGGGCGACCCCGGCGCGACGATTTCGCGCGCGAGCGCGTCGGCATCGACGACCGGTACGCCCAGCGCGGCGAACCGTGCGAGTGAGAAGGACTTCCCCGTCGCGATCCCGCCGGTGAGGGCGACGCGCAGCATGATTCAGGCGTGACGCAGTCGGGCTCTGGCGGCGGCGACGGTGTTCTTGAGAAGCATGGCGATCGTGAGCGGCCCGACGCCGCCCGGCACGGGCGTGAGAGCGCCCGCCACGTCCGCGACGCGGGGATGGACGTCGCCCACCACGACGGACCCTCGGCGCTCGAAATCCGCAAGGCGCTGTGAGCCGGGAGCGAAGAGACGGCCGGCGAGGTCGCGATCGGTTACGGAGCTGATGCCGACGTCGACGACCGTCGCGCCGGGCTTCACGAACTCCGGTGTGACGAATCCCGGCCGCCCGATCGCCGCCACGAGAATATCCGCGCTCGCGGAGAGCGCGGCGGGATTCGGCGTCCGGGAGTGACAGATTGTCACCGTCGCGTCCCGCTGCAGCAGCAGCATCGCCATCGGCTTGCCCACGATGTCGCTGCGGCCGAGAACGACCGCCCTGGCTCCCGACATCGCGATCCCGCTTCGCACGAGCATCTCGATGACGCCCGACGGCGTGCACGGCATGAGGTGCGCGCGCCCCTGGACGAGCCGGCCCACGTTCACCGGATGAAATCCGTCCACGTCCTTTTCCGGATCGATCGCGTCGAACACCTGTTGCGACGCGCCGCGGCCCATCGCGGAAGGGAGCGGCGACTGCACGAGGATTCCGTCGTGTGTACTGCTCGCGTTGAGCGCGTGGACAACCGATAGCAGCTCCTCCAGGGTGGCCGTCGCAGGGAGGCGCCGGAGATCCACCCACAGACCGGATTCGCTTCCCGCCCGGACCTTGTTCCTCACGTAAATCTCGGACGACGGATCGTCGCCGACGAGGACAATCCCGAGCCCGGGCGGGCGGCCGGCTCGCGACGTGAACGCATGCACGTCTGGCAGCACCGCCTCGCGGATCTCCGCTGCCACCGCCCGGCCGTCCAGCATGCGCGCGCTCACCTCGCGCCCCTGACCCGCGCGGCGTCGTCCGCAGATGCCGCCGCCGAGGCGGGCAGCGTTCCGGGGCAGCCCGGCACCGCG
>JALZOC010000890.1 GCA_030857365.1 Acidobacteriota bacterium | reverse complement strand
CAGACCTCCCGGCTTCTCATGGATGCACTCGCGCGCGCCGAGGCGAATGCCCACGACACGATCCGCGCACGGTAACGACCATCCTTTCGCTTTCGCCATCCTGCCGTTCGTCAGGCCACAGCGCCTGCGCGCGTTCGAGCACCATTAGTCGGCGCGCCGGGCGCCTTTATTGTTGACCTCCAGCAAATGACAAATCGTGTTGAGATTTCACGCCTGATCTGCGGCCGTTCGCGGCTCTGCGCACCACCGCCGGCATTTTGATTCCGCGGGTTCTATACCTTGCACGTGGGACGTGCGCGCCGCGGCGACACCAGCAGCGTATGCTAACATATACGTATGAAGCGCACGACCATATACCTCGAGCCGGAGCTGGAGGTGCTGCTCAAACTGGAAGTGCGGCGGCAGGGGCGGCCCATGGCCGAACTGGTGCGTGAGGCGCTGCACGCATACGTCACGCGCGAGCCCATGCGGGTGCCGCCTGGCGCCGGGGCGTTCGCCAGCGGGCACGCCGACACCGCCGACCGGGTGGATGAGGTTCTCGCTCAGACGGAGTTCGGCGGCGTAGCGGCGCCCGGGACGAAACCGGCCCGCAAGAAAAAGTGAGCATTCTGCTCGACACCGGGATCGTCTACGCGTACTACGACCGCAGCGATCGCTGGCACGCGCGAGCCCGGGCACTCGTCGAGGGGGAGAAGCGGGGACTGATTGTGCCGGCTCCCATCATTCCCGAGGTCGATCACCTGCTCGGGCAGCGTCTGGGCCCGGAGAGCCGCCTCACGTTCTACTCAGGGTTGAGTGAGGGCTATTACCTCGTGGTGGATCTTCCTCGTGAGTCCTATTCCCGCGTCGCCGCGTTGAACCGTCAATTCGCCGATCTCCGGCTCGGTTTCGTCGACGCCGCCATTGTCGCGCTCGCCGAAACTCTTGGCCTCGAGCGGATCGCGACGACCGACCGCCGGCATTTCGAGCCGCTCGCGACCGCGTTGAAACTGCGCCTGTTTCCCTGACGGCTGGGGACGCGAGTGCCGTCGTCGGCGCCGACGCCGCGGATGCGGACGAGATATTCTCCCTGTCCCTGCTTCAGCTGAACATAGCCACCCTGCGGTGACTTATGTCTCCCTCGAGGAAGACAAAAGTGCGTCGCTATGGAATTTGGAGGCATCTACAGGCGAAATTGCGCCTTCGCGCTGGTACGCGGTTCGCCTGAGAAGCCCCGAACCATTGCTTCCGAAGGAGCACCGGCATGGGACTCGGCACCGACGCGCTCGCCCGTCGGACCGTTTCACCCGCCGCACCGGACTCCGCGGCCAGGCGACGCCTGGAGTTGCTAACGCCTCGTGATGTCAGGAGAACGCGTCCTGTGGCCATGCTGAAAATTCCCCGATTCCGGTCCGTCATGCAGTTCGGCCGCGCGTCCGTCGCCGGCGTGCCCATGGGAGTTTCACCCGCCAGTTCTGGTGAGGGCCTCGACGCATTTGGATCCGAGTCCGCCCTTGCGGATCCCGTCTCCGACCCGACGGGTGGACCGGCCGTGCGGACCAGCGGCGATAGCAAGCAGGCGCTGGTTATAGCCAGGTGGACGATGGTGATTGCGCTCACCGCAGCCGCCGCCGTCGCGGCGCTCCTGGGCTATCAGCGGCTCGTTGCGCGGCCGGTGACCACTGGCGTCGTCACGATCGACACGACCCCTGCTGGACTCGAGGTGGTGCTTGCGGGGAAATCGCTCGGCAGGACGCCACTCACGACATCGCTGGCGGCCGGCGCGTACGACCTGCGGGTCGGATCGGCGCCCAATGTCAAAGCGCTGAAAGTCAATGTGTCGGCCGGAAGCTCGATCGTGCAGCACGTCGAGTTCGCCCGTGAGCCGCTGGGCGCGGCCGCCACCACGGGAGGTCTTCGAGTACAGACCGAACCCGCCCGTCTCCCTGTGCTCATCGACGGAACCGCGCGGGGAGTGTCACCGGTGGCCATCGATAATCTCGAGCCGGGTGCGCACGAGGTTTCAGTCCGGACGCG
>JALZOC010000163.1 GCA_030857365.1 Acidobacteriota bacterium | reverse complement strand
CTGCGGGCGCGCAAGGCGTACGAGAACGCGGAGTTCCTGGCCTCCACGGACGAGCGCTTCCGTCCCGTGTACCTGTCTGACGCTCCGGATGGCACGATCTACATCGTCGACATGTACCGCGGGATCCTCGAGCACCGGAACTCCCTGACGGTGTACCTGCGGAATCAGATACTGGCGCGGAAGCTCGACCAGCCCACCGGAATGGGGCGCATCTACCGCATCGTCCACGAAACCACGAAGCGCGACCAGTCGCGCGATCTGGTCTCCGCTTCCCCTGCGAGGCTCGTCGACACGCTCGCCCACCCGAACGGATGGAAGCGGGATACCGCCCAACGCCTGCTGGTCGAGCGGAGTGTGCGGCTCCCCGGGAAGGGGGCCATTGTCGCGTCCCTTCTCGACCGAGCGCGGCGGGCGCCGGACTGGCGAACACGGCTGCACGCGCTCTGGACGCTGGACGGAATGGACGCGGTCCATCCGGAGCTCGTCACTGCGGCGCTGACGGACGACTCCCGCGACGTGCGGGCCGGCGCCATCCGGATTGCCGAGCGCTGGCTCACGGAGGCGAATCATTCCATGCAGGATGCCGTGCTGAAGCGGCTGGACGATCCCGACTGGAGCGTCCGGGCGCAGCTCGCCGCAAGCGTCGGGGTGCTGCCTCGAGGCCGACGTGAGGGTGCGATTGCCTCCGTGCTCGACCGATATGGCAGTGATCCGGTTGTCGTGGATGCCGCGCTCAGCGGTGCGCGCGGGAGCGAGACCGCGGTCCTCAGAACGCTGCTGCAAGCCGCCGAAGGGGCCGCGCCGCGCGACGCCGCGATTACGATGATCGCCGCCACCATCGTTCGCAGCAGCGTGGACCCCGAGGTTCAGGCCGTGCTCGCGGCCGTCGCGGAGGAGACGCGGCCCGAATGGCAGCGTTCGGCGCTGATGCGCGGGGCCGAGGTCGCGTTGCTCGGCGCACCCATGCCTGGCACACCAGCGCGACGACCGGCTGGCACCGTGGCGGCAGGGCCGGTGCCGTGTCCGACGTGCCCCGGCGGCCGCGCGGGCCCCGGGGGGGCATATGCCTTCCCTCGTCAGCAACCGGCAGCGGCTCCGTACGGCGGTGCGAACGGTGGAGAGCCTGCCGCGTTCACGCCCGGCAATCGCACTGGACCTGGCGTGCGGCTGACACAGGCGCCCGCCTCCTTCCGGCAGCTCGCGGCCGGAGGCGGCGAGCTCGCGGCCCGCGCAACGGGCGTCCTCGCGCGGCTGGACTGGCCGGACAAGCCGGGGGGCGCGGCTCCTGTCACGCCGCTGACCGCATCGGAGCGCCAGTTGTTCGAGAGCGGAAAAGAGATTTACAGGAACATCTGCCAGTCGTGCCATCAGCCTGACGGACGAGGCCAGGACAAAGTGGCGCCGAGCCTGGTCGGGTCTGGACTCGCGCTGGGGCGCGCCGAGATCCCTGTCCGCATCCTGCTCAATGGCAAGGAAGGATCCGTCGGGCTGATGCCCGGGATCGGCTCGGTACTGACAGATGAACAGATCGCGAGCGTGCTGACGTACGTCCGTCGTGAATGGGGGCAGGCCGGCACGCCTGTGGACGCCGCCGCGGTCAAAGCGGTGCGTGCCCTTACGACGGAGCGCACGCGGCCGTGGACGAATGAGGAATTGCTGTTGGTCAAGTAGGAGGAACCTGGATCCTGGGATCGCGAAGCGTTCCCTACGCGAACGACCCTCACCGACCGTGGTCCGGCGATCAGCTCCCCGTCATGCCGGCGTTCAGCCCCGCCTCGTCCAGACCAGGGCTCCGAGCGCCCCGCCGTAGCACGCGGCGCCGGCCCAGAAGGACGCCGAAATGCCCGCTCCCAGCGCAATCACGACGGCGAGCACCGACGCACACACCGACGCGGCGCCGTTCACGGCCCACAGCCACGGCGCCAGGGCGGGCGCCTGCGCGAGCGCACGTCCCATCCCGATCGGGAACGCCATCCCCATGAAAAATCCCAGCGGCAGGAGCGTCCCGACAGACACGAGGATCCGGACCGGCGTGGACGACGCCTCGAACTGGCGGACAACGATCGGCGTCAGCGCGCCGAACGCGAGGAGCACCACGATCAGGACGCCGAGGCGCAGGACGGCAGGGCGCGTCGAGGACCGCCAGTCCATACGTGCCGTGGACAGGCTCCCGATACCGCTCGCGAGGAGCAGCGAAAAGAGCACCACCGACAGGCTGTAAACCGGATGTCCCAGGAAGATCGCCAGCCGCTGCACCTGTGAAATCTCGACCAGCATGAATCCGAATCCAATGGCCGCGAAGAACAACAGGTGCGGGCCGGCGCCGGTGAGATCGGTCTGGGGCCGCGCAAGCAGCAGCGGAAGGATGATGCACGCCGCCGTGAGGGCAACGACGGTGGCGAACAGGATGCCGAGCACGCCCACCGCCGTCATGTTGAACTGCACGATCCCCTGATCGCGCCATCGCGCGGTGTCGAACACATCCCGCAGACGGAGCATGTGAAAGAAGAACGGGCGGTCGTCCGTCGGCGCAGAGATGTTCAGCGGCGAGGCGGCGATCGCCGCCGCCACCCGGCCGCCGTCCGCGAGCGACGCAAAGGTGTCGTCCGCGGAGTGCCGGGGGCTCTGCACCACGTCGAAGTTCATGCGCGCAGCCACCGCCTCGAGCGTGTCGAGATCGGCATCAGACAGCGGATCGCGCGACACGAGCAACGTCCCGATCCCGTCGGGAGCGCCGGCGGCGCCCGGGCGGGCGCGCACGATGGCGTAGTGGTCTCCCGGCCGGCTGACGCCACGTTCCATGAGTGTTGTCGACGCCAGTGCGGCCAGGCGGTACACCTCGCCCGGCCGGTCGGCGTAGTACCAGCGCGACACGCTCAGCACCCCCCGCGGCGCAAGGTGGTCGAGGAAGATCCGCCAGGCCTCGACGGTATACAGCGAATTTTCCGTCAACACGAACGCGCCGCTCGCCGTCGCGGCCCAGGTGTCGATCAGCGAAATCTGGATCAGGTCGGCTCGATCCGGCAGCCGCGCGATGAAGCTGCGCGCCTCGTCATTCACGAAGGCGACCCGCGGGTCGCGATCGAGGTGGCCGGTGAAGTCGCCGAACCGCCCGTTGACCAGCTCCAGGATTGCGTCGTTGATCTCCACTCCGACGACCGACTTCTGGTCGAACGCGAGGGCCGACAGGACATCCCGCCCGCCGCCCGTGCCGACGACGATCACACGGGAGGATGGACGAAGGTAATGCGCGACGTTCGTCACGTCGTATTTGAGGTGCGCGACCGACGCGGGGTCGCCGTCGAACCGCGTCAGCTCCGTCCCGGCGTACGAGTCGATGTCGAGGTGCAGCTCCCGCGCCGTGCGATCGCGCGGCAAGGTCGAGCTGAACCCCCATCCCGACGGCCTGACGCGCTTTTCGCTGTCACCGATCACCCGGATTCGGGAGAACGAGTTCCACTTCTCGACGAGCGGCCGGGCCTCGTACTGCCCCTTGACCCACACCAGGCGCAGCCACGCCGCGTTCTTCCGGGCCGCGACCGCGTGCGCGGACGCGGCGACGGCCAGCAGCAGCGCGACGGCCGTGCAGGCCCTGCGGACACCGGGCGAGACGGAAGACCCCCGGCCGGTTCCGGCCAGCGGCGCCGCCAGGTCCGACGTGGCGAACAGCCAGCCCGCAATGCCCGCGACGGCCGCAGTCGCGAGCACGGCCGTGGGCGCATCGGTGAACCGGAGCATCGGCCCCACGACGACGCAACCCAGCGCGGCGCCGGCGAGATCCGCGCCGTAAAGTGCGCTCACCTGCCTGGGAAATCTCGTCAGCGCGAGTGACACGACGATCCCGCTGAAGATGAACGGGATCGACAGCGCGGCGTACGTCAGCGCGATGCCGTAAAGCGTTACGAGCGACGTATCGAGCACGAATGGAATCGACAGGTGCGTGAGATAGCTCGCGACGGTCGTGACCGCGAACGCGGCGGACCCGACGGCGAGGTGATGGGTCACCCGATCGGGCACGAATACGGCGGGCCGCAGAAACACCGCCACCGCGCCGACGGCCATCCCGAACATCGTCACGGAGATCGCGACGAACGCGAAATGGTAGTACATCGTGACGCTGAACGTGCGCGTCAGCAGCAGCTGGTACGTGAGGGTCGCGAGCGTGACGAAAAAGAGACCAGCGAACGTGCGTGGGCCGGCTCGGGGTGAGTCTAGGTCCAACCCTTGCCTTCCACGATCGTCACGTAGCGATCGACGGGCAGATCGGTCAGGCGCTCCACACGGCTGCTCGGCGCGGGCCACTTGATCTCGACCCACTCCGCCCTCGGCGCGGTACCGAGCCCGAGCACCTCGCGCATGTCGTGGGAGGAGAGATAGCTGCCCCCGTGCGACTTGAGCCGCGAATGCGTCTTTCCGCCGGCCGACCAGGTGACCGTCGCGCCGATGGCGTCGCGGTTGCAGCCCGTGCCCTGCAGCTTCAGCCCGATCCAGTGATTCCCTTCACCCGCGTTGTTCCGGAGCAGGACCGGCGCACCGCCGTTGTTGCCGACGAGCACGTCGATGCGGCCGTTGTTGTCGTAGTCGCCGACCGCAAGGCCACGGGCGGGAAACATCTTCTGGAACGCCGGTCCGGCCTTGTCGCTCACGTTGACGAGCTTCGTCCCGTCATGGTGAAAGAGGAGCAGCGGCTCCTTGTACCGGACCTGCTGCGAGTAGCTCTCGATCATGTCGTCGGGGTGCCCGTTGGCGAGGAACAGATCGACGAAGCCGTCGTTGTCGTAATCGAAGAACTTGAGTCCCCACCCGCTGAGCAGGCGGGTGGCCTGCGCGACTCCGTGGGAAGCCGCGATGTCGGAAAAGAACTCGTTCCCATCGTTCCTGTAGAGGGAGAACATCTCCTGATCCACGTTCGCCACGAACAGGTCCTGCCGGCCGTCGCCATTCACGTCGGCGGCGTCGACCCCCATGCCCGAACGAGGCGTGCCGTTCGCGCTGAAGCCGACCTCGGCGGCGAGCGCAATCTCTTCCCACTTCCCTTTTCCGCGATTTACGAAGAGGAAGTTCTGGACGGTGTCGTTGGCGACGAACAGATCCATCAGGCCGTCGCCGTTGATGTCGGTCGCGACCGCTCCGAGAGCCTTCCCCAGGGCCCGCTGAATGTCGGTGCCCGAGCTCACTTCGGTGAACGTCCCGTCGCCGTTGTTGTGATACAGAAGGCTCGGTGTCGGCTTGAACACGCGCGGGATGCAGTAGAACCGCTTACCCAGCTTGTTGTCACCGCAGAACACGTCGTTCGCGAGGGAGAACTGGACGAAGCTGCACAGGAAGAGATCCAGCCGGCCGTCGTTGTCGTAATCGAACCAGACGGCGCTCGTCGTCCAGCCGGGCGCCCCGAGCCCGGCTTTGTCGGTCACGTCGGTGAACGTGCCGTTCCCGTTGTTGTGATAGAGCGTGCAGCGGCCGTACGCCGTGACGAGAATGTCCGCGTACCCGTCGTTGTCGTAATCGGCGATGGTGCACCCCATGCCGAATTCCTTCCCGCCCGCCACCCCGGCCTTTTCCGTGACGTCGGTGAACGTGCCGTCGCGGTTGTTCCTGTAGAGCGCGTTCTTGAGTGGCGCGGCCGGCTTGTAGAAGTCACTCGTCCCGCTGTTGACCATGAAGATGTCAACCCAGCCGTCGTTGTCGTAGTCGCAGAACGCGACCCCCGGCCCCATCGTTTCCGGCAGGTAGCGATTCGCCGACATGGCGTTGTCGTGGACCCAGGTGATGCCGCTTGCACTCGCCGGCACCTCCTCGAAAAGGGGGGACGCCGCGAACAGCCGCGAGGAGAAGGGGGAGACGCCCGCAACGCCCGAGGCTCCCGCCAGCCCGAGGAGGCGCAGGAAATTGCGGCGCGATGGAGCGGACCAGGGTGCAGACCGGCTCATGTATCCCTTCATCAGCTTTCGACGTCTTCGGTCGCGGCGTTCCATTTGACCGGACGGCCGGATCGCAGCGCCGCATTCACGATGTGCGAGGTTCGCGCCGACTCGTGGGCGACCCGGATGTGCGCGTTCGGGACCTTGCGGCTGCGCATGCAGTCGAGCCAGTTCTCCAGATGCGCCACGGTCCCGTCCCCGCTCGACCGGACGGCGATCTCGGGCTCGGGGGTGTTCGTGCCCGGGGCGTAAGGAGCCGTGTCGCGATAGAACGCCAGCCGCGTGCGGTCGATCTTGAGCGTCCCACGTTCCCCGCGG
>JALZOC010000162.1 GCA_030857365.1 Acidobacteriota bacterium | reverse complement strand
AGCAGCGCGCCGAGCGCCTCCAGATCGACGCGGAAGAACGTGCGCATCGAGGGCCACGCCACGCCCAGCAGTCCGTCCGGGAGTCCGAGGCTGACGAACGCCAGTGCGGCTAGCGCCGCGACGAGACGCGCCGGCCGAAGTCGCTGGGGCTGCACCGCGTGATTATCCCCGACGCCAGCCCCGATCTGCCGGGCAGCAGTATTCTGGCGACCGGGATCTGACTCCGCGGACTGGCAACGCCGTCTCCGGTCGAGTATTGTGTTCGCTCCAGCGATTCAAACGGCGCCCCGGGGCGCCCGGAGCACTCTGATGAAGACCGATCGGCGAACGTTTCTCCAGACCCTCGGCGCGGCCACTGTCGTTCTCGCCACGCCGCTTCGGGCGGCCGTGCCCGTGCGCTTCGGCGTCGATACGTTCAGCCTCGGCGCGCAGAACTGGACGCCCTTCCAGCATCTCGATTTCGCGGCGAAGTGGAATGTGAAGGTCGTGCACTTCAGCGAGATCCGCTTCCTGGGATCGCTCGAACCCGAGCACCTGCGCCGCGTTCGTGCTCGTGCCGACGAGCTCGGGATCGAGCTCGAGATCGGCATGCGGTCGATCTGTCCGACCTCCGGCTCGTTCGACAAGGCGCAAGGCACGGCTGAAGAACAGCTCACCCGGATGATCGACGCGGCCCGCCTCGTTCGCTCGCCGATCGTCCGGGCCTTCCTCGGGAGCGCCGCCGACCGCGCCGGCGGGATCGAGCGGCACATCGACTCGACGGTCGGCGTGCTGAAGACCCTGCGCGCGCGGCTCGTGGACGCGGGCGTGAAGGTGGCAATCGAGAACCATGCCGGCGACATGCAGGCACGCGAGCTCAAGACCCTCGTGGAAGCCGCGGGAACGGATGCCGTCGGCGTCTGCCTCGACTCCGGCAATCCGGTGTGGACCATCGAGGACCCGCATCTGACGCTCGCGACTCTCGCGCCGTACGTGTTGACGAGCCACATGCGCGACAGCGCCCTCTGGAACACCCCCGAGGGGGCGGCCGTACGCTGGACGCGCATGGGCGAGGGAAACATGGGCATGGAGAGCTACATCCGCAGCTACATCGAGAAGTGCCCCGGGCGCGCCGTCTCGCTGGAGATCATTGTCACGCCGCGTCCGCGGGTGGCGAACTATCGCGATCCGAAATTCTGGGATCTGTACCGCAACACGCCTGCGTGGGAATTCGCGCGGTTCCTCGCCCTTTGCGACAGGGGCAAACCCGTGCTGGACGCCGATCCGGACCCCGCGATCTCCCCCGCCGTGCGGCAGCTGGGCAACGTCGAGGCGAGCATTCGCTGGACGCAGTCCTTCCTGGCGACGCTGTAGCGGTCCGCGGCTGGGCGACGTATCCAGTTGCCAGACGGACACGACGTGCGTACGCTCTGTGGGTAACCTTTAGATGAGAGGACACTGATATGCGTTTTGTTCACGGTTCAGCGTTAGTGGTCGCGGCAGCCATGCTCGTTCCTGTGCTGACAGGTGCCCAGGGGGCGGGGGCCCAGGGTGCTGGCGCCCAGGGCGCGGGTGCGAAGAGCGCCGGCGACCAGGGCCAGGAGACCGCGCGCGCGGTCGAGGGGGGCGGCATTTCGGTTCCCGGCTGGACGGGAAAGATCGACGCCAACGAAGAAAAGGCGGGCCAGGCGCTCAACAACGCCAAGTTCGCCAAGGA
Organism: Acidobacteriota bacterium; assembly: GCA_030857365.1. GTDB lineage: Bacteria > Acidobacteriota > Vicinamibacteria > Vicinamibacterales > 2-12-FULL-66-21 > JALZOC01. The sequence goes on along the minus strand of JALZOC010000162.1, from coordinate 4,558 downwards.
TGGGAACGGCTTCCGCGTCACCACGGGCCCGGCGGTGACGTATTGGAACCCGGCCAACAAGGCGGCCGGCAACTACACGGTCAAGGCCACGTTCACCGAGCCGAAGTACATGGCTCTCAACGATCACCCCCACCCGTACGGCATCGTCATCGGGGGCAACGATCTGGGATCGCCGCAGCAGAGCTATGTGTACTGCGCGGCGTACGGGAACGGGAACTTCATCGTGAGAGGCTTCGGTCCCGAGCCGTTCCAGCTGAACGGCCGCCGGGGCGAGGCGAATCCGGCCGTCAAGAAAGCCGCTGGTCCTGGCGAGCCCGTCACCCAGGAGATTGCGATCTCCGTCAAGGATGATCGCGTCGAGTGCTCGATCAACGGCACCGTCGTCGGCGGCTACGACAAGCCGGCGGTCGTGGGTGCGGGAAAGCTGAAGTCCACAGACGGTCTGTATGGCCTTCGCTTCGCGCACAACACCGAGGCCGTCGTGACGGGTCTCACGCTGACGAAGAACTAGCCGGTTCATCCCGGGCCGTTCCTCCGCGGAACGGCCCGGACTCTCTCTACACTTTGGCACCTTCGTGCAAGTTGGATGGAAGGAAGGACGCGAGATGGCGACACCGATAGAACAGCGCGGGTATGCCCGGCCGGACGTGCTCGTTGCGACAGACTGGGTCGAACAGCACCTCGAGGATCCCGGGGTTCGCGTCATCGAATCGAACGAGGACACGCTGCTGTACGCATCGGGGCATGTGCCGGGAGCGGTCCACGTGGACTGGACGTCGGACCTCAACGATCAGCTCCGGCGCGACTACATCAGCCGCGAAGCGTTCGAGGCGCTGATGTCCCGCATCGGCGTCTCTCCCGAAACCACCGTTGTGTTTTACGGGGACAAGAACAACTGGTGGGCGTGCTATGCCTTCTGGGTCTTCCAGCTGTTCGGCCACACGAACGCGAAGGTCATGGATGGTGGCCGGATCAAGTGGCAGAAGGAGAACCGGCCGCTGTCGCGCGACACGCCGTCGTATCCCGCCTCCAGGTACCGCGCCACGGATCGTAACGACGCGCCGATCCGCGCGTATCGCGACGACGTGCTTGCGCATATGAAGAAGCAGGGGCAGCTCGTGGACGTGCGGAGCCCGGAAGAGTACTCCGGCGAGCGCATGCACATGCCGGATTATCCGAACGAAGGGGCGCTTCGCGGCGGGCACATTCCGGGCGCGAAGAGCGTCCCCTGGGCGCGTGCGATCAATCCGGAGGACGGGACGTTCAAGTCCGCCGCCGAGTTGACGCAGCTGTACTGCGACACACAGAAGCTCTCCCCTCGCGAAGAGACGATCGCGTACTGCCGCATCGGGGAACGCAGCAGCCACACGTGGTTCGCGCTGAAGTACCTGCTCGGGTTCGAGAAGGTCCGCAACTACGACGGAAGCTGGACGGAGTGGGGCAACTCCGTGGGCGTCCCGATCGAAAAGTGATCCGTTCGGTCCGGAAGAATGGTCCCTCCGAAGCTGCAGGCGCTCCTCGAGATGTTCGACATGTTTCCGGACGTGTCGGATCGGACCTCCATGCTCCTCAGCTACGCGGACCAGTTCCGCGAAGTGCCGCCGGACGTCGCCAGGCGTCCGTTCGCCGCGCGCCACCAGGTGCCGCAGTGTGAGTCTGACGCGTATGGCTGGGGCGTCAAGGCGCCCGACGATACCCTGCAGCTGTACTTCGCAGTCGAGAACCCCTCCGGTGTGTCGGCAAAGGCGCTGGCCGCGATTCTCGACAAAACGTTGTCGGGACTACCCGCGCGCGAGATTGCGGTCGTGGGCCCGGAGATCGTCGAGCGGATCTTCCGCCAGAACATCTCGATGGGCAAGGGGATGGGGCTGATGTCGATGGTCCAGGCGGTCCAGGCGCTCGCGAAGGCGGCGCAGTGACTGAGGGCCGATCCGCGTCGACCGGCCCTCAGCCCGGAACTTCCTTCAGCGACGCGATTCCTCCGTAATCGCCACAGTCAGGTCCCTCATGTCGGGACCGCCTCGGTGCAGCACGTTGACGTACAGAGTCGTTCCGGTGCGATCGAAGTAGATTCCGCTGGGTTCCGCCTCGCAATCCGTCAGGCTGGCGAACCGCACCGTCTGGGCGGCGCTCTCGTGCTGCCCCTGGCTCGGCACGGCAACCCAGATATCCATTCCCGGGGGCGTCGCGCCGTCTTCGGTGATGTAGAGGTTGCCGTTCTTGTCGAGCGCCAGGTTGTCGGGATTCGAAAAGTTCATCGGCGCGTTCACGCCCCGGCGCACGTAGTCCGACACGAAGGCGGTGCCGTGTTCGCTCCCGGCGGCCGGCTCACGGAGATCGATCCGCAGAACACGGCTTTCGTCCGTCACCGCGACGTAGAGAACGTTGCTGCCCCCGCGGTTGTCGCCCGTCGAGGTGGCCATCTCGACGTCCTCCGCGGCGTGAAGGCCACTGGTCCCCTGCTTGCCGCGACATCGGGATGGCCATGAACACCATGCCGCCTCCCCTCCTGCACCTCCGATCGCCTCCTGATTGGGTGCGCCGCGTGGTAACGTTCCGGGGCGACTGGGTGCGGCCGTCCCGGCGTACGTGATTCGATCTTCAGCGGAACAGGCGGAACAGAAGGAGCGCACATGCGTTCGTGGATTGTCGCGTTTGTCGCAGGGTGTTTCGTTTTTGCCGTCCCGTCCAGGGCGGTTGCCCAGGAAGCGCGCGGCACGCTGCAGGGGCGTGTCTCTGACTCGTCCGGCGGAGTGGTCCCCGGCGCAACCATCGAAGTGTCCAACGTCAATACCGGCATCACCTCGCCGACGACGTCGAACGAGGAAGGCAATTACCGCGTGCCCTTCCTGAATCCCGGCACCTATCGCATCACGGTCGCGCTCGACGGCTTCAGCAAGTTCGTCAGCCAGGACATTCAGCTCCACGTCGCGGAAGTACTCACGGTCGATGCCACGCTGCAGGCCGGGCGGATCACCGACCAGGTCACCGTCACCGCGGGCCACACGGTCATCGATGCCTCGGGGGCCGGGTTGGGACAGGTCGTCGACGCCCGCCGGATCTCGGAGCTGCCGATCCGCGAAGGCACGGCCGTGGAGCTCGTGATTCTCGCGCCTGGCGTGCTGAACGTTACCGACCTCCGGTTGCGCAAGGCGGCGTTCAACGCCGGCCTGTCGCAGTTTTCGAGCGACGGCGCGGGCGACAGACGCAACGATTTCACCATCGATGGCGTTGCCAACGTGGCGGCGGACCGCGTCGCCTACAGCCCGCCATCCGCTGCCGTTGAAGAGTTCAAGATTCAGACGGCGACCTACGACGCGGCGGTCGGCAATACCATGGGTGCGTCGGTCAATCTGGTCACCAAGAGCGGGACCAACCGCCTGCGCGGGCAGGTGTACGAGTGGTTCCGTGGCGCGGGTCTCGATGCGCCCAACTATTTCGACAAGAAGTTCGGCCGGCCGAAGCGCGACTACAAGGACAATCGGTTCGGCGCCGCCGTGGGCGGGCCGATCCTCCGCAGCCGGACATTCTACTTCGTCAACGCCGAGGCGAACCCGTTCCAGGTCCCCACCCCCGCGACGCTGAGCGTGCCATCGGAGAACATGCGAAACGGTGATTTCTCCGACCTGCTGGCGCTCGGCGCGCAGTACCAGATTTACGATCCCGCGACCACCCGGCCGCATCCGACGCAGGCCGGCCGCTTCGTCCGCGAACCGTTCCCCGGCAACATCATTCCGGCGGGTCGCATCAACCCGATTGCGAAGAACATCCTGGGGTTCTACCCGTTGCCGAACCAGCCCGGCACGTCCGACGGGGCGAACAACTTCACAAATCCGACCACGGTGGCCTTCGAGACGTATCACACGGCAACGACCCGCGTCGATCACAACCTGTCGGACCGGCACCGCGTCTACGGGCGCTTCAGCTGGGACCTCTGGGAAGAAGAAAAGAACAACCTGTTCGACAACCTCGCGACCGGCATCTTTCTCAACCGCAAGAACCGCGTGTTCGCGCTCGACGATGCCTACACGGTGAAGAACAACCTGCTGCTGAACGCGCGAGGCGGGTTCACGCGGCAGCTGTTCCCGGAGCGCCGCCGCAGCCAGGGCTTCGATCTCGCGTCGCTCGGGTTCTCGAATTCGCTGGTATCGCTCGTGCCAGACCCGGCGCTGGCGACCTTTCCAAACGTGAGCTTCGACGGATATCAGGCGTTCAGCCCCTGGGAGTCGGGCGACGGGTTCTTCACGACCGACGTCTACAACGTGACCGGCAATGTGATCTGGCTGGTCGGCAATCACAACATGAAGTTCGGCACGGAGTATCGCCGCTACGTGGAGCACTCCAGCCGCTTCCCGACCACCCTGTCGCCGACAATCTCGTTCAGCAACACCTACACCCGCGGTCCGCTGGACAACTCGTCGCCGGCCCCACGCGGCCAGGATTTCGCGTCCTTTCTCCTCGGAGTGCCGACCGGCGGCTCGATGAGCCGCGCCGCCGAGTACAAGGAGCAGAGCGGCGTGCTCGGGTTGTATGCGCACAACGACTGGCGGGTACGCAA
>JALZOC010000889.1 GCA_030857365.1 Acidobacteriota bacterium | reverse complement strand
GTGCCGCGCAGCCGGGGACGGCACAGCCGGACGCCGCGCCGCACCCGGGCGTCGATCCTCGACCGCCGAACGCCCCGGCCCAGAAGGCGGCGTTCGCGGGTCAGACACGCGCACCGGAGCAGAAAACGAACGTGGCGATCGAGGTGGTGACCGTCGCGGAAGGGCTCGACAAGCCATGGGGGCTGACGTTCCTCCCCGGCGGAAAAATGCTCGTCACGGAAAAGGCGGGGCGGCTGCGCGTCGTGGCCGCCGATGGCACCTTGTCGGAACCCGTTGCCGGCCTGCCCCCGGTCGACGCCCGCGGCCAGGGTGGTTTGCTCGATGTGTCGCTCGATCCGGCATTCGAATCGAACCGCCTGATCTACTGGAGCTATGCCGAGCCGAGGGAGGGCGAGGTCAACAACACCGCGGTGGCGCGCGGGCGGTTCGTGGACGACGCGGCGCCACGTGTGGAGAACGTGGAGGTCATCTTCCACCAGGCGCCATCCATGAATTCAAGGCTGCACTTCGGCAGCCGGCTCGTGTGGGGGCGCGACGGCACGCTCTTCATCACGCTCGGCGACCGATCCATCCTCGAGGGGCGCGTGCAGTCGCAGCGGATGGACGGGATGATCGGCAAGATCGTGCGCATCAACAGCGACGGTTCGATTCCGAAGGACAACCCGTTCGTCGGCAAGGAGGGAGTGCCCGGCGAGATCTGGTCCATCGGGCATCGCAATGTGCAGGCGGCGACCCTCCATCCGGCCACAGGTGAGCTGTGGGAGACCGAGCACGGCCCGCGCGGCGGCGACGAGATCAACATCGCTCGAAAGGGCAAGGACTACGGGTGGCCCACAATCGCCTATGGGATCGAGTACAAGGGTGAGGTGATCGCCGGGGACATCACCGCAAAGGCCGGCATGGAGCAGCCGCTCTATTACTGGGATCCCGTGATCGGGCCGAGCGGCATGGTGTTCTACACGGGGAGCCTGTTTCCCGCGTGGAAGAACAGCCTCTTCATCGGCGGCATGGCCAGCACCAACCTCGTGAGATTGACCGTCGAAGGCGAACGGGTGGTGGGTGAGGAGCGCCTGCTGCGGGACCTGCAGCCACGGGAGCGCATCCGTGATGTGAGGCAGGGGCCCGATGGCGCGCTGTACCTGCTGACCGACAGCGCCAAGGGGCGTATCTTGAAGGTGATCCCGAAGAAAGGCTGAAGTCGAACGCTGAAGTTCGAACGCTGAAGCTCGGAAACCAGGAGCTACCCATGACGGATGCGGAGAGGCGGCAGCTCGACGAGGCAGGCTACGTCCTGCTGCATGCGCGCATGGACGGCGACCTGCTGAGCACGCTGCGGCGCCGGCTGCTCGAGTTGTACGCCGAGGAAGGCGATCGGGCGGGCCACGAGTTCAAGCAGGAGGAGAACGCCCACCGGTTGTCGAATCTCGTCGACAAGGGGGAGGTCTTCGGGCGGGCGGTGTCGCTGCCGTGGGTGCTCGACTACGTTCGGCACGTGCTCGGGCCCGACGCGAAGTTGAGCAGCCTGAACGCGCGGTCGGCTGACCCGCACACCGAGGTCGGCCAGCCGCTGCACGTGGACATGGGGGCCATTCCGGACGAGAAGGGATACTGGGTCTGCAACACGGTGTGGATGCTGGACGACTTCACGCCGGACAACGGCGCGACGCGGATGGTGCCAGGTTCCCACCGCTGGGGCACGCGTCCCCAGGACGTGCTCGCGGACACGATGGCGCCCCATCCGCAGGAGATTTTGCTCACCGGCAAAGCGGGCAGCATCGCGGTGATGAACGCGCACATGTGGCACGGCGGCACCGCCAATCGCACGGCGTCGGCGCGCCTCGCGATGCACGGCTTTTACTGCCGCCGAGACAAGCCGCAGCAGCAGTACCAGAAGCAGCTGTTGCGCCCCGAGGTTCAATCCGCACTGGGCGCCGATCTCCGGGATCTGCTCGCGCTCGACGATCCGTTGAACGATGCCTTGAGCTCCGCTGTCACCGTGCGCAGCGGCTTTCTGAAATAGCCTCTCA
>JALZOC010000888.1 GCA_030857365.1 Acidobacteriota bacterium | reverse complement strand
CCCTCAATCTGTGTGAACTGCCATTCGTGGGATGCGTCCTGCGCCTCGAAGCGAAACGCTCTTCCGGGTACGACCACGCGCACGGGTGGTCGCAATCGTTCCATGGTGCGTGCCTGCATGGGAGAGGTGTGAGTTCGCAGAACTATTTCTTCGTTCGGGGCATCGACGATGATCGTGTCCCACACATCCCGCGCCGGATGGTTGGCGGGGATATTGAGCAAGTCGAAATTGTAGCGTCCAGTCTCAACCTCGGGTCCGAATACCGCCTGGAACCCCATGTGGGCGAAGATTTCGACAAGCTCATCGACCATCCGCGACACAGGATGCTCCGCGCCGATCGTCGGCGCTCGACCCGGCAGCGTGACGTCGACGGAGTCCGAGTCGAGCTGCTGGCTGAGTGCCTGACGTGACAGCGTCTCCTTGATTGGATTGAACTGTTCGATCAGATCCAGCCGTAGCTGCTGAGCGGCACGCCCGGCGTGCGGACGTTCCTCCACCGGAAGCCCACCGAGGCCGCGCAAAAGCGCCGTTACCTTGCCCTTTGGCCCCAGGAACTCCCGTTCCCAATCGGATGCTTCCGTCGCGGTGGACAGCGTGTCGAGCTGATCCAGCGCGGCGGAGCGCAGAGTTTCGATTTCCTGTGACAAGCCATGTTGGACCTGCGACATGCCGGAGTGACTCCCGTTGTGAGGATGCTTTGGACGCGAAAAAACCCCTCGGCAGGGACGAGGGGTCACCACGCGGTACCACCCTGCTTCATCGCCAACTTCGGAGATGCGCTTTGGTGCCAGAGAACCTGGCCATGCCCTGATACGGGAGGGCGATCCCGGTGCGCTAGTGGCGCATTGCCTGCGCGTTCACGAACCAGCTCGAGAGGGAAGTGCCGGAGCAAGCGCTGGCGCAGCTTCCAGTCATGGCTGCGTCTCCCTGTCTGCGCCAGGTCATCCGGCCGGTCTCTGTCAGCGCCGCGCCGATCTGTTCTGAATGTCAGTATAGCAAGCGGTGACAGATCGGGCCGTATACTCGGGGAAACGTCCGGGTCCGGGGATCAGTGAATGGGAATGAGGGAGTGGGTGCGTGGATAGCCTGATCGAAGTCGTGCACGGTCGCGAGGTGCTGGATTCGCGGGGGAACCCGACCGTCGAGGTTGAAGTGCATCTTGTTGGCGGAGCGATCGGGCGCTCGGCCGTGCCGTCGGGGGCATCGACCGGAGCGTACGAAGCGGTCGAGCTCCGGGACGGTGATGCCGGGCGGTTTGCCGGCAAGGGCGTCCTCAAGGCCGTCGGCCACGTGAACGACGAGATCGCAGAAGCGGTCGTCGGGATGGATGCCTTCGATCAGTCCGGCGTCGACAAGCTGATGTGCGAAGTGGACGGAACCGAAAACAAGGGACGGCTTGGCGCGAACGCGATACTCGGCGTGTCGCTTGCGGTCGCGCGGGCGGCCGCCGAAGACGCCGGGTTGCCGCTCTATCGCTATCTGGGCGGACCGAACGCGCGAACGCTGCCCGTGCCGATGATGAACATTCTCAATGGCGGCAAGCATGCCGAGGGCTCCAGCGTCGACATGCAGGAGTTCATGGTGATGCCGATCGGCGCCGCTACGTTCGGCGAGGGACTCCGCTGGGGCACGGAGGTGTTCCACGCGCTGAAGAAGGTGCTCAGCGAACGCAAGCTCAGCACGAACGTCGGTGATGAGGGTGGTTATGCGCCGAACCTCGGTTCCAATGAAGAGGCGGTCCAGGTCGTATTGACCGCGATCGAGCGGGCCGGTTATACGGCGGGCGAGGATCTCGTGATCGCCCTCGATCCTGCCGCAAGCGAGCTTTTTGAGAATGGTTCGTACGTGCTCGAGGGGGAGGGCCGGACGCTGACTGGCGAGGAGATGTCGGCTTTCTGGGTGGACTGGGCCAGCAAGTATCCAATTCGTTCGATCGAGGACGGGCTGGCTGAGGATGACTGGGCGACATGGCGGCACCTGACCTCCGCGATTGGGGACAGGGTCCAACTGGTCGGCGACGATCTCTAC
>JALZOC010000161.1 GCA_030857365.1 Acidobacteriota bacterium | reverse complement strand
GGTCTATGCTTTCACACCCGCGCCGGCAGCGACCGGTCGCCGGTTCGAGCTCGATCTCGGATTCCAGGACGACCTGCACGTCCTGCGCTTCCACGCGAAAGAGCAGGCGGGCGGCCGCACGATCCGGTGGAGTCGCGCCACGTCGTTTGTCGCCGTCACGACCGTCCACGAGTCCGCCCGGAACGTGTTGCTGGTGATGAGCAACGGCGGCCGTCCCGCGGCAGCACCCGCGCCCGCGGTGGAGGTGTACTTCCATGGGGAGCTGCTCGGGACGGTGATGGTGGCGGACGGCTTCGAGGCCTACAGCGTCCCGATCCCGCCGGGCCTCGCCGCGCGGGCAGCCGCACTCGGCGATCCCGTCGAGCTGAAGCTGCTCACAGCGGTGTGGAACCCGCACCGGATCATCGGATCGGCTGACGACCGGGATCTCGGCGTCATGGTGGATCGCGTCGCGGTACAATAGCGCCTCCCCCATGCGCACGCCTGCCGGCCCCTCGCCACGGCTCCAGATCCGCGATCCACGTGAGCGCGGGCTGGTCGCCGCCGCGGATCGCGTGCTCGCTGCAGGCGCGGCGCTCGGCCGTCCCTTCCGTCGCCGGCGCGACAGCCATCCACCGCAACGCATTCTGCTGCTCAGGCTCGAGCGGATCGGCGATCTTCTGATGGCGCTCCCGGCGATTGGCGACGTGCGAACCCTCGCGCCTCGCGCGACGATCGATCTCGTCGTCGGGAGCTGGAACCGCGACCTGGCCGGGGCGATCACGGCGGTGACGTCGGTCGAGACCATGGACGCCACCTGGCTCGCCCGCGAGGGGGGCGGCAGCGGCCTCGCGGCGCTGCTGATGGCGGCACGCCGGTGGCGGCGGCAGCGCTACGACCTCGCCATCAACTTCGAACCGGACGTCAGGAGCAACCTCCTGCTCGCCGCGGCAGGCGCGAGATCGACCGCGGGCTACAGGAGCGGGGGCGGGGGGCCCCTCCTCGATATCGCCCTCGAGTACGACGTCCGTGCGCACACGGCTGATAACGCACGGAACCTCGTCACGGCCGCGTTCGGCCGCGCACCGGGAGACACACAGGCGCCTGCTCTGGCGCTCCCCGCGTTCGCACACTCGGCGGCGACCCTGCGTCTCGGAGGCGCGCCGGGGCCGCTCGTCGGCGTCCACGTCAGCGGCGGACGTGCGATCAAGCAATGGGATCCCGAACGTTTCGCCGAAGTCGCCCGGCGGCTCGTCGAGACCGCCGGCGCGACGATTGTCCTGACCGGCTCGCCGGGCGATCGAATCCTGGTGGACCGTGTCGCGGCGGCGCTGCCGCGGCGCCGCGTCATCGATGCAGCCGACCTGGATCTGTTGAGTGCCGCGGCCGTCCTCCAAAGGCTCGACCTGCTGGTGACCGGAGATACCGGACCGATGCATCTTGCCGGTGCCGTGGGCACGCCGGTCGTCGCGGTGTTCGGTCCATCGGATCCCGCGCGGTATGGTCCTGGCGGCGCGAACGACCGGATCGTGCGCGTCGACCTTCCCTGCAGCCCGTGCAACCGGATTCGTCGGCCTCCCGCACGCTGCACAGGGCATACGCCGGACTGTCTGGCGCTCATCAGCGCGGACAGCGTCTTCAACGCCGCGATGGCGGTGCTCGATGCTCGTCGTGAACGGCTCCCGTCCCGGTCCGCGGCTGTATGAATCCGGCGGTGGAGGGCAGGCTTGGCGTGCTCGTCGTCGACAGCGGAACGGGTCCGCGACGCGTCGCGCTGGCTGATTACCTCGACGGGGCGGCGGAAGAGGAGGCCGCGGCCGCGACACACCGGTGGATCAAGACGCTCCGGCATGCGTCCGTCGATGGACAGCCGCTCCGCCGCCGGTTCCAGTTCCGCGGCGATTCGCTCTGGTGGTTTGCCGAGTTGTACCTGCACAAGGGGCAGGTGGTGCTGGACCTGCACCGCAGCATCGCGGCACTCGATCGTCTGATCGCACGCGAACGCCCGCTGACGATCCGGCCTCTGAGCTCGAGCGGGTTGCTCGCGGTGGTCGGCCCCCAGACCGCGCGCGCCAGCGCCATTCGCTGGGTAGCAGCCGGGCGGCACACGCGCTGGTGGATGCAGCTCGCCACGATGGATGCGCGCGCCCGGTTCCTGATGCTCGCGTCACGAGCCTCGCGCCTGCGGGTCCGACGGCAGCGCTCGGGCGCGCGGGACGGCGCACCGTCGGCAATAACCGCGTTCGTCCATACCGCGTTCTGGAACCCGGGCGCACGCAGGGGCGCCGCCGAGTCCTACATCGGCCCGGTGCTGGAAGCGCTCGAGTCCCGCGCCGGGGCGATGACGTACATCGGCGTAGGACCCGCGTCGAACTTCCGCGCGCGGCGCTGGTGGCACGGCCTGAAACCCGCGGCCTCCTCGACGCCGGTCACACCCATCGAATGGCTGGCCCGGGGGGCGCGCATGAACGCGTCGCGGCGGCTCTGGCGCGACCGGCATGGCTTCCGGCGTGCGCTCTGGCAGAGCGCCGAGGTGCGCCGGCACGCGATCATAGGCGGCCGCGATTGCTGGGACGTCATCCGCGGGGAGCTTGCCGGGGTGGCGCTGCTGCAGTGGCCCTGGTCCGCGCGCGCCATGGACGAAGCCGGCGCCGCCCTCGATGTCCTCCGCCCCGCAGTGGCGCTGACATACGCGGAAGCGGGTGGCTGGGGGCGCGCCCTCATCCTCGAATGCCGCCGCCGCGGCATCCCCACGGCAGGCCTGCAGCACGGGTTCATTTACCGTCACTGGCTCAACTACCGGCACGAGCCGGACGAAATGCTGCCGGACCCGGGCCACCTCGCGGATGCTGGCTTCCCCAAGCCGACATTGACGCTGCTCTTCGACGATCACGCCCGGCAGCATCTCGAGACGGAGGGGCATTTCCCTCCGGCATCTCTCCGGGTGACCGGGAGCCCCAGGCTCGACTCGCTGATCAGAACCGCCCGCGCCGCCGACGATGGGGAGATCGCGCGCACGAGAGCGGCCGCGGGCGCCGACGGAGCCCGCGCGCTGGTGCTGTTCGTCTCGAAATTTCGCGAAGCGAGGAACGTGCTGGACGAGCTCGCGGCGGCGGTTCGCGAGATGCCGGACGTGCAGCTCGCAATCAAGACCCATCCGGCCGAAACTCCGGACGCGTACGCGGCCGTCGCGTCCAGGGCCCCGAACATCCGTGTGCTCCCGGCCGACGCCCCGCTTGCGCTCCTGCTCCGGGCGAGCCGCGCCGTCGTCACGGTGAACTCCACCGTCGCGATCGATGCCGCGGTGCTCGGCGTCCCTGCGCTCGTCGTGGGACTCCCCAGCAACCTCTCGCCTTTCGTGCAGGCAGGGCTGATGTCGGGAGTGGCGCAGGGGGAGCCGCCCGGGCCGGCGCTGCGCCGTATCCTGTATGATGAGAGATTCCGCCTGCACATAGAGCGCGACAGCGCCGCCTACCTGGCGCGTTTTGGAATCCGCTCGGACGGGTGTGCGGCGGCCCGCGCCGCAGACGCCGTCCTCGAACTGGCGGCGGGCTCTGGAGCGCGGACGGGTCCAGGCGGTGCGGCCCGGCTGAAGGTCGATGAGGATTGCAGTTGATATGCGTGTGCTGATTACAGGCGGTGCGGGGTTCGTTGGAAGTCACCTCTCGGAAGCGCTCCTCGAGCGTGGCGACGAAGTTTTCATCCTCGACAATCTCTCGACGGGTTCGATCGACAACGTCGTCCACCTGAAGGCCAACCCGAAGTTTCATTACACGATCGACTCGGTGACCAATGAGCCGGTGCTCGCCGAGCTCATCGATCGCTGCGACATCGTCGTGCACCTGGCCGCGGCCGTGGGCGTGAAGCTCATCGTCGAGCAGCCGGTGCACACGATCGAGACGAACGTGCACGGCACGGAAGTCGTCCTCAAGGTGGCCAACAAGAAGAAGAAGCTGGTGCTCATCGCGTCCACCTCCGAGGTGTACGGCAAGAGCGTGGACGTGCCGTTCCGGGAGGACGCCGACCTGGTGCTTGGCGCGACGACCAAGCATCGCTGGGCCTACGCCTGCAGCAAGATGATCGACGAGTTCCTCGCCCTCGCGTACTGGAAAGAGCGGAAGCTGCCGGTCATCGTCGTGCGGCTGTTCAACACCGTGGGGCCCAGGCAGACGGGGCAGTACGGGATGGTGATTCCGAACTTCGTCCGGCAGGCGCTCGCGGGTCAGCCGATCACGGTATTCGGGGACGGCACCCAGTCCCGCAGCTTCACGTACGTGGGCGACGTCGTCCGGGCCATGGTAGCCTTGCTGAACGAGCCTCGGGCCATCGGCCAGGTCTTCAATATCGGGAACGGCGAGGAGATTACGATTGGTGACCTTGCCGCAAAGATCAAGGGCATGACCGGCAGCCGGTCCGAGATCGTCACCATTCCCTACGACCAGGCGTATGAGGCCGGGTTCGAAGACATGCCGCGGCGGGTGCCCGACATCTCCCGCATCCGCGCGCTGGTGGGGTATGAACCGACCGTCCAGCTCGACGAGACGCTTGAGCGCGTCATCGAACACTTCCGGCAGTTGTAAGCCATCCGAATGTCCGAGCCTCTGAAGATCAAGGCCCGCGCGCGGCGCGCGGCCGAGCGCCTGCTCCGGAGCCAGGCCAAGCCGCTCCGTCGCCTGCTGCTGGCAACCGGGCGGGACCGCGCCCCGTCGATGCCAGAGATCGTTCAGATCGAAAGCACGAACATCTGCAACGCCAAGTGCGTGTTCTGCCCGCGCGACGACATGCATCGCAAGCAGGGGATCATGACCGTCGACCTGTTCGAGAAGGTGGTGGACGAGTGCGTCGAGCTCGGCATCACGCACATCCGGATGCACAACTACGGCGAAGCGTTCATCGACAGGCGCCTCGTTCAGAAGGTGCGGTACGCCAAGGAGAAGGGGATACAGGAGGTCGGCATGATCAGCAATGGTTCGCTGATCACCGATGCGGTGGCGCGCGGCATCATCGACGCCGGCCTCGATGCGATCAACATCAGCGTGGACGCGTCGGGCAAGGAAGTCTTCGAGTCGACCCGCGTCGGGCTGAAGTACGACAAGGTGATCGCCAATATCGAGCGGCTCGTGCGGCTTCGCGCGGACAGCGGGAAGCGCCGGCCGAAGCTCATACTGTCGTTCGTTCGGCAGAACAACTCGGCAGACGAGCAGGCGTTCATCGAACACTGGCGCGCCATCGCAGACAAGATCCACGTGACGGACCTGCATAACTGGGCCGGCACGCTGAACACTGAATCGGACGTCAACTACCCGTGCTACCGCCCCTGGCTAACCTTCACCGTGCTGTGGGACGGCCGAGTCTCGCTGTGCTGCGCGGATTTTGACGGAAAAACCATCCTGGGCGACCTGAACACCTCTTCGATCCAGGACATCTGGAACGCGGAACCCTATCGCGCTGCCCGGCGCCAGCATCTGGAGAGCGGCGGGCCCGACATATGCCGGTCCTGCGATCTCCCCCGCAAGGACTCTCCTCTCTGGATCACCAAACTCGCGTAACGCGCCGGACCTCAGCCGCTGGCCAGACTGCCGCCCTTCACCCAACCGGCCGTGCTCGCACCGCCGTCTAACGAGGCGTATACTCGATCGAAGGGGTCATCCTAGACACATGCGCAATATCACCTGTCGCATCGTTGCGATAGCGCTCATTTCCGGGGTCTCAACGGCCGCGACGGCAGCCGCGGGGGACTTGAAACTGACCATCGGTAACGGCCGGGCCACGCTCGTGGCGCAGGACGTTCCGTTACGCCAGATCCTCGCGGAGTGGGCACGCCTCGGGCAGACGACCATCGTGAATGGCGACAAGCTGAGCGGCCCCGCCTTGACACTGCAGCTGGTGGATCGGCCTGAACGTGAAGTGCTTGAAGTGCTTCTCCGCTCGGCAAGCGGCTACATCGCGGCCCAGCGCCCGGTTGAGATCGCCAATGCCTCCATGTTCGACCGCGTCATGATTCTGCCGACGAGCCGCGGCCCGGTCGGTGTGGCTGCGGCTCCGCCGCCGCCGTTCGGCCGCCAGAATCCGAACATGCCGCCGATGAACGTGCCCCCGCAGATGCAGATGCCCCCGCCCGTCGAAGACGACGACGAGCCGCTCGAGAACGCGCCGATGAACCAGCCCATGGTGAACCAGCCCGGGCCCCCGTTTCCGAACGTACCCGCGCAGGGGCCCGGCCAGCAGCCGCCCGTCCTGACCTCACCGCGTCCCGGGATGCTGCCCGCGCCTCCCGGCGGACAGCC
>JALZOC010000887.1 GCA_030857365.1 Acidobacteriota bacterium | reverse complement strand
TGCCGAGCTGGAACCAGGACACGATCGTGCCGTACTGGGTATTGGACAGCTGGAAAGTGTCGCGGATGATCGGGGCCATCACCGACAGGGCCTGGCGGTCGACGAAATTGATGACCGTCACGAGGAAGAGCAGCGCCAGGATCGTCCAGCGAACCTGACGGTGTACGGGCGGCAGCTGGAGAGGCGCCGTTAGGAGCGGCGTCACCCGCGCTCACTCGACCGGATGGCCGGCGACGCCGGCGCGCCGCGCACGAACCAGCAGCAGTGGCCAGCCATGGTGACGATCGGATGATAAGCAAGGGGAGCAGAGCCACGCAACCCGAAGCGGTTCGGGCAGCACCCGGGTTTCTTCGCCGTCGCGGCGCGATCCACAATATCGCCGTGCAGGAATCGATACTGGAGCTCGACGGCGCGACGGTCGTGAAGGACGGGCGGCGCGTGCTGGACGACGTGACGCTGACGATCCGGGCGGGCGAGCATACGGCAATCGTGGGCCCGAACGGGGCCGGCAAGTCGATCCTCGTCAGCCTGCTCACGCACGCCGAGCGGCCGCTTGCGCGGACCAATGGCGTGCCGCCGGTACGCGTGTTCGGCGACGCGTGCTGGAATATTTTCGAGCTCCGGGCGCAGCTCGGCATTGTCTCGGCTGCGCTCCAGCAGCATTTCGTCGGCGGCAACAGTGAAGGCTCCATTAGCGGCGAAGCGGCGGTGCTCTCCGCCTTCCTGAACTCCTACGGGATCCTCCGGTACGGCGAAATCACCGGAGAGATGCGAGCGCGCGCCGCGGAGGCGCTTGCCGCGGCAGGCGCCTCCCACCTGGCCGGCCGGATGCTCGACGAGATGTCGAGCGGGGAAGCGCGGCGCGTGCTGCTCGCCCGCGCGTTCGCGACGGCTCCGCGCGCGCTCATCCTGGATGAGCCTACGACGGGGCTCGACATGGTGGCGCGGCACGGCTTCATGGAACGGGTGAGGACCCTGGCACGCGCGGGGACGACGCTGGTGCTCATCACGCATCACATCGAGGAGATCGTGCCGGAGGTGACGCGCGTGATCCTGCTCGCGAACGGCCGCGTCGCGGCCGACGGCCCCCGTACGACCGTGCTGACGGAGACGGGACTGAGCCGCCTGTTCGGTCAGCGAATCCTGATAGAGGAATCCGCCGGCTACCTCTACGCGAGACCTGCGCCGGCGCTCGCGCCCGATCCCCGTCAACGGTGCATCCCCTGACGCCCGTTCACGTCTCGCTCATCGCATTCGGCGCCGTCCTGCTCGGCCACGCGCTGCAGATGCGCGACGGCTTCTACGACGTCATCGCACTCAGATGGACCGTGCTGGCGGCGGCCTTCGTGGTCGCGGGCGCCTCGCGCTTCGGAGGACGCGCCGGGTCCGAGCCGCTCGTGGCCGGCGTCCTCGTCGCGGGGCTGCTGTCGAACCTCCTTGCGCTGGCGACGATGCCGATCGGTATGTACCTCGTCCGCGCAGATCCGTCGCGCCACCCGGACTTCCTGGCCGGCCTTGCCGCCGCGACGGCGTTCACGCTCCTGATCGCGTTCGACTCGCGGCGGGCGAGGCGCGCCTGGTTTCCGGCGCTCCTCGTCACCTACGCCGCGCTCGGCCTCTGGCTGATCGATGCATCGCCGCGGCCGCGCATCGATGTGATGACGGTCTTCCGGGAGGCGCTCGGTGCCCTGGCCAGGCTGGAGAGTCCCTACTCGATCAGCTTTCCGAACATCTACGACAACGACGCACTCTACGGCGCCGGCCTCGTCGTCAACGGACGTGTTCAGTTCGGGTTCCCGTATCCGCCACTCAGCCTCCTGATGACCGCGCCAGGGCATGCGCTCGGGGGCGACGTACGTTACACGGAACTGGCGGCGCTGCTCGCCGGAGCTGCGGCGGTCGGTTACTGCGTTCGAGGCCGCGTCGCGCCGCTGGCGGCCGCCGGGCTGCTCTTCACGCCGCGCACGTTCTTCGTGCTGGAGCAGGCGTGGACGGAATCGCTGGTCATCTGCTGGGCGGGCCTTGCGGTC
>JALZOC010000886.1 GCA_030857365.1 Acidobacteriota bacterium | reverse complement strand
CCACCCCGGCGCCTCACAAGCACAAGGGTGGGCAGCAGTGAAGCCATCCGGATCGATTGGTGACGCATCATGAGAGCTCAGAAGCAGCCACGGCACCCATCGCTGTCACGGCCTTCACGCCGGACGTTCGTCAAGGGAGTGGCCATGGGCGGCGTCGCGGCCGGGCTCGGCCTGTGGGGCGAGCGCGCGTGGGCGCAAGGTGTGCCGCGCCGCAAGACAGGCGTGCTGTCGGGCACGGAGTTCGACCTGGACTTCGAGGAGACGCTGGTCAACTTCACCGGCGCGCCCCGCTTCGCGCACGCGGTGAATCGCTCGATCCCCGCACCGCTCCTGCGCTGGCGGGAGGGCGATACCGTGACGCTGCGTGTCTCAAACCGGCTGGCCGACGACTATGCCTCCATTCACTGGCACGGCATTCTGCTCCCCGCCAACATGGACGGCGTTCCCGGACTCAGCTTCAACGGCATCGCCCCTGGTGAAACGTACGTCTACCGCTTCGACGTCAAGCAGGGCGGCACCTACTGGTATCACAGCCACTCGGCGTTCCAGGAACAACTCGGGCTGTACGGCGCGCTGATCATCGAACCGCGCGAGCCGGACCCGTTTCGCTACGACCGCGAGCACGCCATCCTGCTCTCCGACTGGACGGATGAGAACCCGGAGCGCGTGTTCGCGAAGCTGAAGAAACAAGCCGACTACTACAACTTCAACAAGCGCACCGTCGGCGACCTGTTCCGCGACATCCGAAGGCGCGGCCTCGGCGAGACCCTGGCGGGCCGCGCCGCGTGGGGCGAGATGCGCATGACGCCGACGGATCTCGCCGATGTGTCGGGCTACACCTACACGTATCTGATGAACGGGGCGGCGCCGGCTGGCAACTGGACCGGCCTGTTCAAGCCGGGCGAGCGCGTCCGCCTGCGCTTCATCAATGGCTCGTCGATGACCTATTTCGACGTCCGCATCCCGGGCCTGAAGATGACCGTCGTCGCAGCCGACGGGCAGAACGTGCACCCGGTGACGGTGGACGAATTCCGTATTGCCGTCGCCGAGACATTCGACGTGATCGTCGAACCGAGCGGCCAGGATGCGTTCACCATCTTTGCCCAGTCGATGGATCGCACCGGGTATGCACGGGGGACGCTCGCGACTCGCGAGGGACTGACCGCCCCGGTGCCGGAACCGGATCCCCGTCTGCTGCTCACGATGGCCGACATGGGGCACGGCGGCATGGGGCACGACATGGGCGCCATGAGCGGCGGCGCGGCCGCAACGGCCACGCCGGCCGACCCGCACGCGGGCCACGCCATGCCGGCGCCGCCACCTCAGACGCCGGACCCGCCCGCCGGCCACGACATGTCGGCCATGACGATGCAGTCCCACCCGCCCAGTGAAGAAGGCAATCCGCTGGTGGACATGCAGACGATGATGCCGACCTCGCGTCTGGACGATCCGGGCATCGGGCTCCGAGACAACGGCCGCCGTGTGCTGACCTATGCCGACCTCAGGAGCCTGTTCGAGGACCCCGACGGGCGTGAGCCCGGACGAACGATCGAACTCCATCTGACCGGGCACATGGAGCGCTTCGCCTGGTCGTTCGATGGCGTGAAGTTCTCGAACGCGGCGCCCTTGCGGCTCACCTACGGTGAGCGCCTGCGCATCGTGCTGATCAACGACACGATGATGACCCACCCGATTCACCTGCACGGCATGTGGAGCGACCTCGAAGGCGACGACGGCGAGTTCCTCGTGCGCAAGCACACGGTGGACATGCCGCCCGGCACGAAGCGGAGCTATCGCGTCAGAGCGGACGCCCTCGGGCGGTGGGCCTACCACTGCCACCTGCTCTATCACATGGAAGCGGGCATGTTCCGGGAAGTGAGGGTGGAGGAGTGAGCGCCAGCATTCTCCTTCGGACGTGGGTGGTGGTGGCGGCCGGCCTGGTGTGTCCCGCTGTCGTCGAAGGACAGGCCCCGTCTGTCGCCCGGGCATCCGAGCAGGCCGAGCACGCTGCCTCGCAGCAACCGCAGCAAC
>JALZOC010000885.1 GCA_030857365.1 Acidobacteriota bacterium | reverse complement strand
CATCGCGCTTGCGACGGGAGACCTGCTGATCATCCAGGACGCCGACCTCGAGTACGACCCGCAGGACTACGTGCCGATGCTCGAGGCGCTGCTGGCCGGACGGGGCGACATCGTGTATGGCAGCCGATACATGCGCGCGGGGCGCCACGCGAACCAGTCATGGAGCGCCTATCTGGGAGGGCGCAGCCTCAGCCTCGTGGCCAGGATCTTTACCGGCGCCTGGATCACGGACACGGTCACGGCGCTGAAGCTGTTCCCGCGGGACGTGATCGAGGGGCTCGGGCTGACGACCAGCGGGTTCGAGCTCGATCACGAAATCACCGCGAAGCTGCTCGCGAGAGGCTACCGGATCGTCGAGGTCCCCGTCAGCTACAACCCGCGGAGCAAGGAAGAGGGGAAGAAGATCGGGCTGCGCGACTGGTTCATCGGGACGCGCACGTTCTACCGGTTTCGAAACGGCTGACGGCTGTGCCTGCGCGGGGGCTACCGCACGCGGTAAATGCGCACCGACGCGTTGGCGAACATCCGCTCGAACAGCGCGGGATCCTCGTCGAACTTTCGCGTGCCCTGCGGATACGCGGCGATGTCCATCTCGTCCACGTACAGGTAGTCGATCCGCAGGCGTCGGGCTGCAGTGGAGGCTTCGACGGCATCGGCCGTGGCGAAGATCGTCTTCACGCGGTCCGAGCGTTCCTGGTACTCGGGCACCGGCAGCAGCGAGATGGGAAGTCCCGCAGCCATCCGCCGCCCAGCGAACGACGGAATGAGCGTCCAGTGTTCGCGCGCCCGGACGACGGGCTCCATCTGCACGACGGCGTCGGGCGGCGTGTTGGCCTGGATCCAGGCGAACGCCTCCTGCTGGTCCGGCGTTGTCCACAACGTCCACCGGAATCCCGGACCCTGGCGCCTGTTGCCGATGTCCTGGGCATTCCACGCGTCGATCGCCGTCGTGGGAAGCCCCGCGGCGAGAATGGCCGCGGCGAGCGCGATCCCGCTCACGCGGGAGAGTCGGGCGAACACCGGGGCCAGGAGCAGCGGCAGCGATACCAGGATGATCTGACCCGCCCGGAACCCGACCCACGAAGCCTCGGAGATCCGGACCAGATACAGCATGAGCAGCCCCATGATGAGGCCGCACGTTCCGATGACCCACGCGCGCCGGTTCGACGATCGTGCGGCCCAGACGCCCGCGAGTGCCGGAATCAGCAGTGGCCCGACAGACAGCAGCAACGTGACGACGGGGTAATTTCTGGAGAAGCCGGAGAAGCCGAACTGCAACGCGGAGCCGGAGCCTTCCATCACCTTGCTTGCCGCTCCCCATGCGACGGCCGCGATCACAGGCACGGCGGCGATGGCGTGCCGCGGCACGGATCGCCACGCCTCTCGGCTGGCGCCGGCCTCCGCTACGATGCTGATACCGTAAATCAGGGAACAGACGCCGCCCAGCAACGGGTTCATCGTGGTGGCCAGGCCGAGCGCCAGCCCCGCGCCGGCGATGGCCGGCGGGCTCGCCCGGATCCCGGCCGTGGATGCGACGATGAGGCCCACGAGTCCAAGCGCGAGCGATGTCGTGTGCTGGGGTGTGTACCAGAGCGACCGCGGGATGTTATCGATCCGCAGGCCGCCGTAGCGCCACGCCGAAATCGCGTCGATGTTCATGTCCGCCAGCCCTGCGAGCGGTCGCCCGCGGGACGCGAGCTCGACGACCGCGTACAGCCCTTCGGCGCTGGCGGCCAGGATTGCGAGCAGGACCGCGGCCGCGGCCGGCACAGCCGACGAGACGGAGGTGCGCACCAGCACGAACAAGGCGCCGACCATCAGAAGGGCGCCGAGGAAGGCGTTCGTCTTGAGCGACGCCTGCACGTCCGGCAACGCTGCCGGACCGGATTTCGCGAGCACCGACGGAAGCAGAAAGTACGTCCAGTAATAATTCATCGGCCGGGGCGCCAGGTAGGGATTCCTCGGCGGGAGCGAGAACTTGCCCAGCTCCGATGCCAGGGCGGCGTGCCACAGGAAATCGGCGGTGAAGTACGCCCGG
>JALZOC010000160.1 GCA_030857365.1 Acidobacteriota bacterium | reverse complement strand
TTACGATCGACGCTTCGGAGCTTCCAATGCCGACCTTTCCCGAGTGGTGGAACTGGGACCTGTCGTTCACCAGCCACGCGGAACTGCGCATGGAGCAGCGCGGCGTGACCGAAGTCGAGGTCCGCGTATGCTGGAACGAGCCACGGGGTTCGAGCCCAACGTGGTGGGGGGCAGGTTCATGATTCATGCTCGCCATCTGGAGCATCCGTGGATCGTGATTATCGAGCCAGATGCCGACGTCAAGCTGCTTGTCGTCGTGACCGTCTACGAGGGGTCCGAATGACGGAGCGGTCGCTGCAAGTTACCTATCGCAAGGGCCGAGCGTTCGCGGCGTACCTTCATCTGTCGCACCCGACTGGTGAGAAGAGCGTGCGGGCCGTGGCATCGCCCGACGGCCTCCTTGTCGTGGACTACGGCGCCGCCGGCCGCCCCGTCGGCGTTGAGATCACCGCCCCCCGGGCCGTGCCTCTTGAACGCCTGAATCAGCTGCTCTCCGACCTCGGTGAGGCGCCCCTGGCGGAACAGGACTACAAGCCTGTTCGAGCCGCGTAGGCCCCGTCCACATCCCAACGACGAACGGTGAGACGGCACAGTTGATTGGTCGACGCCGGCGGCGCTGGCCGGGCTCGTTAGACGTGATTGGCGGCGAGAGTCGTTGTCGACTGGTTCCGAGCCTAACAGGTGTAGAAAATGGCTGTCCCTGATTTCCAGACATTGATGCTGCCGCTGTTGAAGCTGTCGGGTGACGGTGAGCAGCACACTTTTACCGAAGCGGTCGAGCGGCTGGGCCAAGAGTTTCAGCTCTCCGACGACGACCGAGCGCAACTTCTCAAAAGCGGGCAGACGCGGTTCTACAACCGGGTCGGGTGGACAACAACCTACCTCAAGAAAGCGGGCATGCTCGAGGCCGTTGGGCCGGGACGCTTCCAACTGACGGACCGTGGGCGGGACGTTCTCGCGAGCCGACCCGCAGCCATTGACATTGCCTTCCTTGAGAGTCGGTTCCCCGAAATGTCGGAGTTCCGAAAGGCCCGTTCAAGAGACGAAGCTGCGGGTGAGGAGCCGCCCGCGACCTTCGATACCGCCACTGGCACATGGAACCAGCGCGAGGGGGTCGAAGAACGGGTTCGCAAGGTGATGGAACGATCAATTCCGAATGAGGCGACACGCCGCGCGGCGCTGCATGTTCTCGCATTGGCCGTCGACAACGCGGATGAGGAACGTGGTAACGCGTGGTACGTGCGTGAGACGGAGCAAGGGCTTCGGGTCATGACGGGCCGTCTACTCGCCTGTGAGGTCGCGCGGTCGACAATGCGGGTTAGCGTCATCGGGCCTGTCGCTGACGATGTTCGCAGCGCTCTCGGGGCGGAGGTCGAGAAGGACGCGGAGTTCAAGAAGATTTCGGGAGGGCTGCTCCTTACATTCCCCATCGAGCACGCGGCGGAAGCGATCGACTTGCTGAGGGACGGGTTCAACAACTTCGTTGACATGGCGATGGCGCGCGTGCGGAGGCCGGTCAGCCTCGAAGATCATGTCCCCGAGGCGGTTAGCTACATGGCGAGCGTCGTCGGCCGCGAGTTGCCTCAGCCAGAACCGGTCGGCGAGACGCAGGAGTCCGAACAACAGCTCGATGATGCCCCGGACGAGGACGATATCGGCGCTTCGCGCGAGCCACGGGTTCGCGGGCGTGCGCCCATCTTCGAGCACGGTCAGCGCTCGATTGCTTCGCTGATGAGCGACATCGAGCGTGAGGTGATTGCCCTGCCGGACCTGCAGCGACCCTTCGTCTGGGAAGACACCAAGGTGCGCGACCTCCTCGACTCGCTTTTCGTGGGCTTCCCTGTTGGGACACTCGTGTTCTGGCACACGTCCAACGACAAAGACGCTCGTGCTCTCGGAGCGGAAAGGCCAGGCCTGCGAGCCACAACACTGGTCATCGATGGCCAGCAGCGCCTCACGTCGCTCTACGCCGTGATTCGGGGTGTCGAAGTCGTCGGCAAAGACGGTGCAATGCGAAAGATCATGATCGCGTTCCGGCCGCGCGACGGACGATTCGACGTTGCCGACGCGGCAATCCGCAATGATCCTGAGTTCCTTCCGAATGTGACCGAGCTCTGGGACGGGCGGCGCCTCCCGTCACAGCTCCGGCGCGATCTCATCAACGCGCTCCGGGACAAGGGTCGCGCGGTAGACGACAAGTACGAGGACGCCGTGGATCGCAATCTTGGTCGTGCGCATGCTATCAGCGACTACCGGTTCCCCACGGTTGACATTCGCAAGACTGCGACAATGCAGGATGAGGAGATTACGGAGGAAGACGTTGCAGAGATCTTCGTCCGTATCAACAACCAAGGAACGCGCCTCGGGCAAGCTGACTTTGTGCTAACCCTACTCTCTGTCTATCACGGCGAGTTGCGCGACCGGATCGAGGAGCGCTCGAGGGTAATGTCTCTGGGAACGGTCGTCGGGGTCGATACACAACAGCTCCTGCGGGCCGTGTGCGGAGTCGCCTTTGGGCGGGCGCGAATGTCGGCTGTCTATCGCTATCTTCGCGGCGTCGATCCGACGACGGGCGAAGCGGACACCGCCGGACGCTTAAAACGCTTGAGCCAACTCGACGATGCGGCGAAGGAGTGCATGGAGCCCACGCCGTGGCGCGACTACTTGCTTCGCGTGAAGCATGCCGGCTTCGTCAGCCAGGCGCTCGTCGCCTCCAAGAATGCAATCGTGAACGCTTGTGCTTTCTACATCCGTGGCCGAAAGGCCGGTGTCCCCAAGAGCAAGCTCGACGAGATGATCGCGCGCTGGGTCTTCGGGTCGTTGCTTACGGCACGCTACTCGGGCTCGTCGGAGACCATCTTTGAGCGGGACCTCGCGCGGGTTGCCAGGCTGGGAGCTGGTGACGCTGACGGCTTCGTTCGCGCGCTCGACGACGCGATGGGTGAGACCATCACAAACGACTACTGGACGCACTCCCTCGTCTCGGCGCTGGAGACGCAGAAGGCGCGAGCGCCAGCCGCACTCGCATTCCGAGCGGCCCAAGTCGTTCTCGGAACGCGGGCGCTTTTCTCCGACCAGCTCCTTCAGAACCTGCTCGATCCGCCCGCAGACGGCGGGCGTGCGGCCAGCGAGGCCCACCATCTATTTCCGACGACATGGCTCCACTCGCACGGGATCCGGGAGCGCCGCTTTGTCAACCAGGTCGCCAATCTGGCGGACGTCGGCTGGCACGAGAACAGTCTGATCGGCGGTCGGGGTCCGGCGGATTACGTTCCACGTCTACGCGAGAAGCTCGCTATCGACGACGATCGGTGGGGCCGTCTGTGCGCCGAGCACGCCCTTCCGCTGGCATGGGAATCGATGGAGTACGAGGAGTTTCTTCGCGAGCGGCGGCGAAGGATGGCGGACGTCATTCGGGTCGCGTTCCGCCAGCTCGGGGGGGAGCCAGACGCCCCGCCGCTCACGCCGCCGTGGTTCCTGCCAGGCGCCGAGGCCGTGTGGCAACGCATTATGAAGACCGAGCGCGCGCTGCGTGGCGTCGTTCGTGAGGTCTACGCCGCACGCTTCGGCGACGGTGCCGCGCGGAGGATTGAGGAGGGACTGCCTGAGCGCGAACGCGAGACGCTCGTACGCGCGCTCCGCGGGCGCCCCGCGGGATCGGAGCCACTGAGCATCGTCGACTACCTCTACCTCGGTCAGCTCCCACCTCTGCTCTTCGCCGCAGACGTTTGGCAGGATGCTCGTCGCCGTCTGGGCGGTGCGCCGGACGGAAAGCAGCGGCTTCAGTCTGCTGTCGGGCACATTGCGCCTGTGCGCAACGAGATCGCTCACGTCCGCGAGGTTGATCGCGACCGCCTTCTTCGCGCGAGCGTCGCATGCGCCGACGTGTCGGAGATGCTGCGAACCAGCACCTGAAATCCGGACGGGTCTGTCACGCTAACGCCAACTCCGCAAGGAGCGAGGGAATTATTCAAAACAGAAGAGACACACAGTCTGAAATTGATCCGCCGAAACACGGGTGAAAAGCCAAACGGACACCTCGTCACACGTGCCCCTCCAGGGTTTTACGGCGGACGGCGATTGACGTACCGGGCTTGCCGGAGCGCGTCGATTCGCCTGACCCAGTCGGCGATCTGGTTCCAACTCGCGAACATTTGGCCCCCCCAGAACTCGGTTTCGACGACGAATGTCGAAAACTCGGGGGCTTGCCGGCCGAGCGCGTCCATGAGGAGGTGGTGCGTCCCGACGTGGGTGCTGTTCCAATCCGCATCGTGGGGGAACAATACGGCCGCGGGCTGCTGGTCGCTCAGGATCGCCGCGATCGTGGACACCGACTGCTGCCACCGGGCGGGCGCCTGCGCTCGCGTCCTGACGTTGATGTTCTGCAGCCCGCCAGCCCCAGTCGAGATCAGACCGAACCCCAGGTAGCCGCACGCCGCCTGCAGCTCGTCCCAGCGGGCCGCCTGCCTGTCCTGCCGGCTGCCCTGGGTGACGGCGACATTGAGCACGCGCATCCCCGCCTCGCGCAGGAGCCGGAGCGCGAAGCCGCCGATGATGCACTCATCGTCGGGATGCGGCGAGAAGATCAGCACACGGGGTGCGTTCCCGGCGTGAGCGGCGCGCGGTTTCGCCGGAAACCCGCCGAGCGGCAAGCGCCGGCCTTCACGGACGAGGCGATCGAGCTCCGAGACGAAGTGGTGATACGGGCTCATGACTGCTGGCGGAGCTCCGGAAGACTCGCGGCGGCAATCGCCTGCCCGTGGCGCTTGTCGTGTTCGTCGGGAACGTGGAATGCGATCTGGCGTGCGAGATCGGGGAACTCCAGGTCCAGCACCTCGCGAGCCCCGTTTACGATGTCGTCCCCGCCAGGCCCGGAGGTGACACGTCCGAGGACGAGCACGTGACGCAGATCGTAGAACGCGGCGAAATGAGCGACGCCGTAGCCGAGGTAAGTGCCGATGGTCTGGTAAATCCGTCGTGCGCGATCGTCGCCATCGCCCATGAGCGACTGAACCATCTTGAGCCGCTCGGGGAAAGGCGTCCCCGCGGGCGCATCGATTCCGGCAGGCTCCATCAGCCTGGCGACAGCCTGCTGGGAGAAGTATTGCGACCCGACCCCATAATCCCCGGACCATTCGTCGACGGGCGCCGCGGGACTGTAGTCGATGGGGACGAATGCGAGCTCGTTGAGCCAGGACGTGATGTTGCCGTCGCCCGTCACGTACCCCGCTGCCGTGCTGGTGCCGAGCGCAATGCCGAGAATCGCATTGGCGCCGAGCGACATGGACCCCGCGAGCGCCGTGACCTCGCCGTCGTTCACGACCTCGAACGGGACGCCGTCCCAGGCCTTGCGGACGTCGAGAAACAAATCACGCACACGGCGATCGAACACGTCCTTTGGAACGCCGCGAAACAGTGAGCCTGCCTTCACCCGGTTGTTGACGTACACGCCGGCCGCGCTGCCTCCGATCGCGTCCACCCGCGGCAGGTGCGCGGCAGCCTTCTCGAGCGAATCCATGATGCCGTCGTAGTGGTACTGCGGATCGGGCTTGTGATACGGATCCCAGACGGTCTCGTCGCTGAAGACGACGCGTCCGTCGATGACCGCGGCGGCCTTGCGATCGCTGCCACCGAGGTCGAAACCGATGCGGCATCCCTCGAGGTGCCGCCCCAGCGGGCGGGTGACGGAGCGCTCCGGCGGAAGGTCGCGCGTGGCCACCACCTCGATGGGATGGTCGAAAATGCTGGACGCGACGAAATCCGCGTCGAAGCGGCCGGCCGCGGTCTCCGTGTAGTGAGCGGTCAGAGTTGAGGCGAGCGACGCCGGCCCGTCCACGTAGATGCGCCATCCCCCTCGCGCCCACAGCAGAAACTTGACGAGGCGCTCGAGGTGCCTCTCGTTCGCGGCGGCGCTGGCATGCGACGGCGGCAACACGGTCGTACGATGGTGGAACACGGAGCCGTCGGCCTGCTCGATCGCGACGCGCACCGGCACACCGGCGCCGGTCGCCTCGACGAGCGCATCGAATGCGCGTGTGGCGAGCACGGCCGGACGAAAGCCCGCGTCCAGCGCGGGTCGTACGCGCGGCTCGACAAGGCGGACACCGCTTTGTGTGTTCATCGTCGCATGGCCTCGGTTCTCAGTCTTTCACGATGGGGGATGCGGGTCCACCGCGCCGGCCGGAAGGGTGCGAATCAAAGGTCACGGGCCGGTATCGGTCCACCGTCGCCAGGAGCGTGACGACGCCGATGAGCGGCATGACCGCGGCCATGAAGAACACCGGAAGGTAGCTGAACCTGT
>JALZOC010000884.1 GCA_030857365.1 Acidobacteriota bacterium | reverse complement strand
GGTCTGAAGTGCTTCGCCTCGTTGTCCGCGCGCCGAACTGGCTTGGTGACGCCGTGATGGCGCTGCCGGCCATTGGCGCCGTGCGTGCCGCGTTCCCGGATGCCAGGCTGACCATCGCGGCGGCCCCCTCGGTGGCGCCACTGTTCGAGGAAGATACTGGTGCCGGACAGAACGACATCATCGCGCTGACCGCGGGTACCGAGGCCGCGGCGCTGGGTGCCGGGCAGTTCGATGCGGCGCTGCTTCTGCCCAATTCGTTTCGCACGGCCTGGGCCGCGCGGCAGGCCGGAATCGCGGCGCGCTGGGGCTATGGCGGCAACCTTCGCGGGTGGCTCCTGACCCGTGCGGTCCGCAGGCCGTCCGGGCCGCTGCATCAGTCCGCCTTCTACGCGGACCTCGTTCGCGGCCTGGACATCGCCGTGCATCACTCGGTTCCACGCCTCGCCGTCCGGTCCGAAACATCGATCCGGGCCGAGGCCTTCATGGTGCGCCACGGCGTGCGGGTGCACGCCCCGGTCGTGGGATTCGCGGCCGGCGCGGCCTACGGCCATGCCAAGCGATGGCCGCCGGCGCGTGTGGCCGAGGTGATCGCACGCCTTGCGGAGCTGCGCCGTGCGACATGCGTTCTCGTGGGGGCCGCCGGCGATCGCGACGCGGCCCGTGAGATAGAATCGTCGCTGCCGCCTGGGGTGCGCGTGGTGGATTTCGTCGGGCGGACCGACCTGCGGCTGCTCGCCGGGGTCATCTCGCTCTGCGACGCCTTCGTCTCGAATGATTCGGGTGCGATGCACCTGGCTGCGGCGCTGGGCGTTCCCGTGACGGCGATCTTCGGGCCGACCGACGATCGGGTCACCGCGCCGCCCGCCGGGGCCGCCGGGAACGTCGTGCTGGTCCACGACGTGTTCTGCCGTCCGTGCATGCTGCGGGACTGCCCGATCGATCATCGCTGCATGAAAGGCATCACCGCCGACGCGGTGTTCGAATCCGTGTCCCGTCGTCTCGACGCCAGGGGCGCCATGGAGTCCGGAAATTAGATGGTACAGAGGCCGGCCGTATTTCTCGATCGCGACGGCACTCTGCTCGAGGAGGCAGGATACCTGGATCGCCTCGAGCGGCTGGTGTTCTTCCCCTACAGCGTCGATGCGGTACGGCTGTTGAACCGAAGCGGGTTCGCGGTCGTCATCGTCACGAACCAGGCGGGGATCGCGCGCGGCATCTTCAAGGAGTCGTTCGTCGCCGACGCCCACCGGCACATCGCCGAACAGCTGTCGCTGGGCGGTGCGCGCATCGACGGGTTCTACTACTGCCCGCATCACCCGGACGCCGTGGTCGAGGCGCTGCGCCAGGACTGCGACTGCCGCAAGCCGCGATCCGGCATGTTCACGCGCGCGGCGGAGGAGCTCGGCCTCGACCTCGGGCGTTCGTTCGTCGTGGGCGACCGCTGGCACGACCTCGAGGCGGGGCAGCGCGTCGGCGCGCGTGGCGTCCTCGTTCGCACCGGGTACGGCCGGACCGAGGAAGCCTCGCCGAAGGCCGGGCTCGCGCCGGCGGCGGTGGTCGACAACGTGATCGAAGCGGTCTCCTGGATCCTGCGCGCGTGAGCATGCCGTCACGCCAGCACGCCATCACCCCCGGCCGGCTCGTCGATCTGATCGAGGCGTTCACGCGCGTTCGTGTGCTCGTCTTCGGTGACCTCATCGTCGACGAATTCATCTACGGCGAGATCGCGCGCGTGTCGCGCGAAGCCCCCGTCCTCATCCTCAACTACGATTCGACGGCCATTGTTCCGGGGGGGGCCGGGAATGCCGCCGGCAACGTTGCGGCGCTCGGCGGCATGGCCGTTGTCGTCGGCGCCGCCGGGCAGGATGAAACCGGCGGCCGGCTGCTCGAGGCCATG
Organism: Acidobacteriota bacterium; assembly: GCA_030857365.1. Classification (GTDB taxonomy): domain Bacteria; phylum Acidobacteriota; class Vicinamibacteria; order Vicinamibacterales; family 2-12-FULL-66-21; genus JALZOC01. The sequence goes on along the minus strand of JALZOC010000884.1, from coordinate 148 downwards.
CGCGGCCGTGTGGACGTCCGGGGGGTCGTGCGCGCGCGCGGATTCCGCACGCCGACCAAGACGCGCATTCTCGCCGGGGGGATTCACTCGGCCAAGCAGCAGGTCGTGCGGATCGACCGCTCGGCGGGGCCTCGGCTCGGCGATACGG
>JALZOC010000883.1 GCA_030857365.1 Acidobacteriota bacterium | reverse complement strand
AGCACGTACAGCGTGCCGACCAGCGCGGACCCCAGCGAGGTCGCCAGATTGATGCGCTGCGACTCGCCGCCCGACAGCGTCGACGACAGGCGATCGAGGGTCAGGTACTCGAGCCCGACGTTGCTCAGGAACGTCAGCCGCTTGATGACCTCGAGCTGCAGCTTGTCGGCAATCGCCAGGTCGCGAGGCGACAACGCCAGCGCGGTGTAGAAGTCGAGCGCCTCACCCACCGTCATCGCGCAGATCGCGTCGATGGTCAGCCCCTGGATGCGCACGTCGCGGGCTTCGCGCCGGAGCCGGGCGCCGTAGCAGTCCGGACAGGTCTGGTAGCCGCGGTACCTGCTCAGGAACACGCGGACGTGCACCTTGTACTTCTTGCGCTCCAGCCACCGGAAGAAACCCTTCACGCCTTCGAAGCTGCCGCCGTCCCCCTCGGTGACGAACCGCTTCTCGTCCTCCGTCAGGTCCGCCCAGGGCACGTCGAGCCGGACGCCGCGGGGCCTGGCCGCCCGCTTCAGATCGGCGAGCTGCGCGCGGTAATGCGGCTTGCTCCAGGGCTCGATCGCGTTCTGCGCGATCGACTTCGACGGGTCCGGCACCACGAGGTGCAGGTCGAGCTCGATGACGTTCCCGAACCCGTGACAGACGGGACACGCACCGAAAGGGTTGTTGAAGGAGAACAGGCGTGGCTGCGGCTCCTCGTAGGGAATGCCGCACTCCCGGCATTCGAAGCGCTCGCTGAACCGGTGGACCACGTCGCTCTGTCCGCCTTCCTGCGGAAGCTCGATCGCGAACGCGGCGCCCCCCCCTTCGGTGTAGGCGGTCTCGATCGAGTCGGTGAGGCGCGCGCGCAGGTCACCTTCGATCTTCACGCGGTCCACGATCACCTGCAGCATCGAGCGATGCTTCAGCGTGGCCACCTCCACGTCCTCGAGCGTCACCGTGCGGCCGTCGAGATACAGGCGGCCGAAACCCTTCCGCCGGAGAGCCGCAAGCGCCTCGGCGACCGGATCGACGAGGTCCGGCAGGTGCGGTTGTGGCCCCTGGGCTTCCTGAGCGCCGCTGCTCTCCGCGGCCGTCGCCTCGGCGTCGGCGGCCGCCTGTTCCCGGTTCGCGGGTGCCGCCGTGAGCACGGGCATGTCGAAGCCAAGGAGCAGGCGTGTCCCCTCCGGGAGCGCACCGAGCCGGCGCGCCACGACTTCGGCCGTCTCGCGAATCACTTCGCGGCCGCAGCCGCGGCAGTACGTGCGCCCGACCCGCGCGTAGAGCAGCCGCAGGTAGTCGTGAATCTCGGTCGTCGTGCCGACCGTCGATCGCGGGTTGCGGATGCTGTTCTTCTGCCGGATCGCGATGGCCGGGCAGATGCCCTCGATCGAGTCGATGTCGGGCTTCTCCATCCGTTCGAGGAACTGGCGGGCGTAAGCGGACAGCGACTCCACATAGCGCCGCTGACCTTCCGCATAGATGGTGTCGAAGGCCAGCGAAGACTTTCCCGACCCGCTGACCCCCGTCATGACGATCAGCGAGCGGGTGGGCAGCGCCAGGTCCACGTTTTTCAGGTTGTGCGTCCGCGCCCCGCGGATGGTGATTTGGCCCCGCCGGGCCTGGGTGGTGGTCGCCATGGCTGTGAAGATTTTTTGGGAACCCCGAACAGTCCATCCTAGCGCACGGTCTTGAACGGCAGCAACCTCGACGGCATCATTTGTGCTATTTTGTCTGGGCTTGTCGGCGCCGGACGGGTGGATGGTCCATTCGGCCGGTTGCGCGACGCAACCAAGAGGGGGCTGTGTCAGTCCGTCTGTTCATAGGCAACCTGCCTTACGCCGCGTCGGAGCCAGAGTTGCGCGAGCATTTGGCGAGCGTCGGCGAGCCTGCCCAGATTGTCCTTCCTGTCGACCGGGAAACCGGCCGCCCGCGCGGCTTCGCCTTCGTCGACTATGCCGATCGCGCCGTCGCGGAAGCAGCGATCAGCCGGTTCGACCAGCAACCGTTCAAAGGCCGGCCGCTGGCCGTCAGCGAGGCGCGGCCTCGCGAGGAGCGCCCGGC
>JALZOC010000159.1 GCA_030857365.1 Acidobacteriota bacterium | reverse complement strand
ACCAGGGGCAACTGCTCCGTCGGACCGACCGGGCCGCAGATGCCAGCCGGATTGTCGGCCGTGGCCTGCGACCAGGCTCCTATGTACTCCAGCGCTTCCGCCAGATAGAAGTCCTCGAGCGTGTCATGGAAGTGGACCTGAAAGCCTTCACGGCCGAGCGTCGAGAGGTGCTGCGGCGTCAACTTCGCGGCGTCCGCGAGGATCGCGGCGTCGAGTGTCGTGTAGTCCCACCAACCGGGAGCGATGCTGCTGAGGGTCCTCATCGATCACCACCCGGCCACGGATCAGGGATATAGCAGGAACGGTTTGCGGCTCTCGAAAAACTGCGCCGCCTCGCGATCCCACTCTTCGAGAAGCGGCAGGAGCCGTCCGCTTTCGATCGCCAGCCTCACTTTGTCCGAGCCGGTCAGGCGATCGATCGTTCCGCTCCACCCGAAGTCGCGCGGATGCTGGCGGCGGATCGCATCTATCAGCAGGAGTGATGCGCGGACGGGCCGGTAGGCCTGCCGATCGGTGATGGCAAAGCGGATCCCGGGAATGGTCTGTCCCTTGAACTTGGAAGCCGTGGCGGCCACCACCATCGTGATGGCGTCGAACCGAATGCCGGGGAGCCCCATGGCGTTCATCACCCTCGCGACCTCGGGCGCGTCCAACCATGGCGCGCCGATCTGCTCGAAGGGCCGGTCCGTGCCCCTGCCCTCCGTCAGATTCGTGCCTTCGAAGTAGACCGATCCGGGATAGCTCTGCAACGCCGCGGGCGAGCGAAGGTTTGGAGAAGGGTTCACCCAGGGCAGCCCTGTCTCTTCGAACCATTGCCAGCGTCGCCAGTTCGCCGCGCGGACGACCATGAGATCCGCTCCGATCCCGTACTTCTGGTTGAAGAGCGTGGCAAGCTCCCCGACGGTCATCCCGTGACGCGCGGGAATGGGATACATGCCCACGAAGGACTTGAACTTCGGATCGAGCAGGGCCCCCTCGACGATCTCCCCCCCGATGGGATTTGGACGGTCGAGGACGACGAAAGGAATTTTCTTTCTGGCCGCGGCCTGCATCGCGAGCGCCATCGTTGAAACGTACGTCCAGGTCCGGCCTCCGACCTCCTGGAGGTCGTAGACCAGGACGTCGACGTCCTTCAGCATCTCGGGCGTGGGACCGCGATCTTCCGCCATGTAGAGGGAGAAGATCGGAACGCCCGTCTTCCGATCGGTCTCGTCCGGAATCTTCTCGCCCTCGGCGGCGTCGCCACGGATGCCGTGTTCCGGCGCCAGCAACGCCACGAGTCTCAACTCTCCGTGCTGCGCAACAAGGTCGATGTCCGGCGTCCCGGCGCGGTCAACGCCGCTCTGGTTGGTGATGAGGCCAACGCGCTTGCCGCGCACCCTGGAAGGAACGTCGGCAAGGAACACTTCGATTCCGGGTCGCACGGCAGCGCGGTTACCGGCGGGCGCGCTGGATGCCTCAACCGCAGGACCCGCTGACGCCGGCAGCACGGGACCAGGCGACTGCGTGCACGAGGCAAGCGCGAACAGGGCAGGCACGAGGGCTCTCATGGTCTGTGGTCCCTCACTGAACCAGGCAAAACATTCACATCGCCAGCAGGAACGCCGTGATCGCGACGAGCGCGACCACAACCGCCCAGCCGAGCGCGAATCCACCAAGGTCTTCGCGGTAGGCGCGCCACCCGCGGCCGGCGGCTCCTTCCCGGAGGCGAAGCAGGTTGACGAGAAGCAGCGGCGCATCCCCATCCGCGGGCATCGGGACGACCCCGGCTGTCGCAGCCGCGTCCCGATCGCTCGACGTGCGCAGCCTGCCGAAGAACGAGGTCAGCTTGTCCGCCGGTTCGGGCGTCGTCAACAGGCTCACGCCGATGAGCGCGGCGATGCCGGCGACCAGCGCCGCGAGGAACACATTCGGATCCCAGTAGTCGAGCCGCTGCCCGCTGAGATAGTACAGCAGGAAATTGGTGACGAACGCGGCGACGAGGCTGGCGAGCGCACCCCACCGGTTCGCGCGCGGCCACACGATCCCGCCGAGGACGCTGATGCCGACGAACGTGGACATCGTTTCCGTCAGCAGGAACGTGTACAGCACGCTCTGAATCAGGAACACGGCGTAGAGCACGCCGAGCAGCGTGATCGCGAGCCCGCTGATGCGCCCCACCCACAGGTAGTGCCGGTCGGGGCGGCCGAGGGCCAGCCGCCTCCGATACAGGCCCTCCGTAAAGAGCGCCCCGCTGTCGACGAGAAACGCGGAGCAGGTCGACATGTTCGCCGCGAGAATGGCGGCGATCATGAGGCCGAGCGCTCCCGGGACCAGCAGCTGGCGGCATGCGAACCCGAAGGCGTTCTCGGGGTCGGCAAGGGAGGCGCCTTCCGGATGGCCCTGCGCGACCATGGCCGCGACGATCAGGCCGACGACCGCCCACCCGACGGTGCACACGCGCTTGATCATGTTGCCGAAGAGCATGCCGATGCGGCACGTCCGCTCATCCTTGCCGGTGCCGACCGTCGCGAGCATGTGGGGCTGCGCCATGATGCCGATGAGCCCGTTCACCGTCAGCATCAGGATCATCCACGGTCCTATCCCGCCTGGCGTCGCGAGCGAGAACCGGAACGGCTCCAGCGACGCCTTCATCCCGTCCAGCCCGCCCACCACCTGCCAGCCGAGCGGCACGAGCATGAACGACAGGGCGATGATCAGGATTCCCTGGAACAGGTCGGTCCACGCAGCGGCGACGAGCCCTCCAACGAAGCTATAGACGATGAACATGACCGTCATCGCGACGACGATCTCGTTGGCGCCAATCTGCCCGCCGGTCGCCTGGCTGATGACTTTCCCGGCGCCCTTCAGCATGCTTCCGGTGTTGATGATGAAGAAACACATCGCAAAGACGATGTAGATGCCTCCCATCCAGGAGCCGTAGCGATCCTCGGTGAACTCCGCCATCGTGGTCCGCCGGATGCGCCGGAAGACCGGCGCCATGATCCAGAAGAACGGCGTCGCAAACAGGTTCTTCCACTGGAACCAGATGGCGGACGCACCCATCGTGTAGACCGCGCCGGCAAGCGCCACCGGCATCTCCGCGTGCGTCCCGACGCCGAAGCTCTGGCCCATCATCAGCCACGGGCCGAAGCGCCGGCCGCCGAGGAAGTATTCGCCGCTGTGGCGGACCCGGTAGCCGACGAACAGGCCGATGGCCGTGATCACAAGGAGGTAGGCGCCGAGAACCATCCAGTCGAGCGTGGCCAGGTTCATCGGCGTGTCTTCACGGACAACTCGTGCATGAGGGAGTCCCTTCGGCCGTCAACGGGGCGGCAGCTGAGCCGGGGTGCGCAGGGTTGAGCGACGCCATTGTAGCGGCGTTGCCGGTCAGGGGGAAAAATCCTGGGCAGAGGTTGTCCGCGCATCGAAACGGCATACACACGAGCCGCAATGTCCCGCGGCCGTACGGCCACCGCCGGATATTCGATAAAACGTCCGCCAATGCATCGTGCCGCGGTATGCTCGAAGCTCGAAGTCCCGCTCGCCCGCATCCGATCAGGGGATACTGAGATGATTGCACTGCCGCCGTTTCACGGCCTCACGCTCGCGTCAGCCTTCGAGCGTACGCTTCACCAGCGGGGGCTGCATGCGGCGCTCGGGGTGCTGAACGCCAGCACACCCTATCGCCTGACGGGCGTGTACCGGTTCGACGGGGATTCGGTGCGGAGCGTCGTCCTGTTCGATCGCAAGAACCCGGACTTGACCGTCGGCGTGGACGTCCCGTGGAACGACTCATACTGCCGGATGACGGCAGAAGAGGGGGTCCGATGCGAGATCACGGACGCCCTGGCCGACGAGCGCCTGACGACGCACGCGGCGCGGGAGGCGGTACAGGCCTACATCGCTGTGCTGTTGAAGACTCCCCCGGGCGAACCGCTCGGGACGCTGTGCCACTACGACCTCAATCCCGTGACGCCACCGTTGGGGGCATTCGAGGATCTCGACGTGGTGTGTCCCATCGTGGAGCGAACGCTCTGGGCAACGCTGAAGCTCACGCACGTGCCACGCCGCGCCACAGAGATGCCGCCGCCGGCCACGCGCGCGACGCGGGACGTGGCCAAACAGCAAAAGCGCTCCGCGTAAAACCTGTGCCGTCACTCGGGCGGCAGGGCCACGGACGTCGTGAGCAGCGGGTCGTCGAACGATACGGCCTCGCCGGCGCGCCTGCCGGGGATGGGAAAGAGGCGCGCGGACAAGGGCTTCCGCAGCCGGACGGACAACGCCGATACGTCAGCAATGATCCGCGCCAGCACCTCGACGGGCGTATCTCCGGGAAGAGGCACGACGTCGAGCCCCGTGCCGCATACCGACGAGAACAGCAGCAGGTCGCGCAGCCCGAAGCGCCCCTCGGCGGCCCGCCGCGCGAGCACCGGGTCCTCGAGGACAGGCAGCATCACGCCGGCATACCCGCAGGTCAGCACATTCAACTGCTTCAGCGCGCCGGTGATCGAGGCGCAGGCCTCCAGCGTCGAAGCACCGCCAAAGGGTGTTCCCGTCAGGGCCTCAATCGCCTCACCGATGCTGCTGTCCATGCCAGGGGCCGGCGACGGATCGATGCCGACGTACCTGCGCCCCTCCTCACGTGCGCACGACTCGGCGAGGGCGGCAATCGGCGCGAGCGCCGCATCGAACCGGACGCGGAGCCGTTCCACACACCCGTCGAACCCTCCGCCCTCACTCGTAAGAGCGTCGTGGACGAGGCGCGGAGATTCGAGCCCGATCGCCAGCGAGGCCGATCCCTCGTGGTACGCGACTGGAAAAAACGGGGTCCCCGCGGGCACTGCGGCGGCTGCGGCAAACCGAAAATTGGTCCGGCCGTCCGGTGCCACTCTCGACAGCGCAGCGATGATCCGCGCCGCCTCCGCCGCAGCGCGCCGATGCGAGCCGCCGGCGAGAGACGCAACGGTGACGCTGAAGCTCGTGACACTCGTCGCCGTGGCCAGGTCGACTGCCCACGGAACCAGATCGGCGTCGGATCGATCGAGCGTCAGCACGGGGCCGATGCTCAGGACAGCGTTCCGATAGGCCGCAATCCCGTCCAGGTGCGTGACGTCCGCCAGAGCGCTCTGCCGCTGGCGCGGGGACATTGCACCGACGAGTGCGGGGGTGGCGACTCGAAGCGTCTGCACTTCGTAGCCCGCCTCCTCGAAGCGACGCTTCGAACGGCAGAGCGCGTCGAGCGCGCTCTCGACCGCCGGCGCATCGCTGAAGCTTCCGAGAGGCACGCCGGCCGTGAGCGCGCGGATGCGCACCAGCGGGCCGTCCGGTGATGGCGCCTGCGCGCCGGCAAGGGGCTGAGGCAAGTCTTCTCGATCCCACGGCGAGGCTACATCTCGAGACGCACCAGCGCAACCCGCCCGGAGCCGGTCTCGCCTTGCCGTGCCTTACAATCCCCTCATGATGCGGACCCTCCGCGTGCTTGCCCTCGTCGTGACCTCCGCAGCAGTCACTGCGTCGGCTTACCAGTCCTCCCAGTCCTGGCCGCCGGCCCTGGTGAAGATTGCCCCGATCTCCAGGGCGCTCGCGCCAGCGGAGGCTTTGAAGACCTTTGCGCTGCCGCCGGGATTCCGGATGGAGCTCGTGGCTGCCGAGCCACTCGTGCAGGATCCCATCATGATCGAGTGGGACGCCGCAGGCCGGCTCTGGGTTATCGAGCTGCCAGGCTACATGCGCGACATCACGGGGAAGGGAGAGCTCGACCCGGTCGGCCGCATCGTGGTCCTAGAGGACGCGGACAACGACGGCGCGATGGACACCCGCGTCGTCTTTGCGGACGGCCTGGTGCAGCCGCGGGCGCTGAAGGTGCTGGAATCCGGCGTGCTCGTGGGCGAACCGCCGGATGTCTGGCTGCTGCGCGACGCCAACGGCGATCTTCGCGCCGACAGCAAGGACCGGGTGACCGCCGGCTACGGCCGGCGGCTGGCGAACGTCGAGGTCAACGCCAACAGCTTCTACTGGGCGCTCGACAACCGGCTGTATTCGTCGGGGCTCTCAGCCGACATGTTCCTGACGCTGAACGACGGAACGTTCGAAGCGCACGAGTCGCTCTCCCGGGGCCAGTGGGGCGTGACCCAGGACGATGCGGGTCGTATCTTTCGCAATCACAATGAATCGCCGCTGCACGTCGACCTCGTGCCCACCCCGTACTATGCGCGCAACCCGAACCTGCTGCGCACGCGCGGTAGCCATGAACGGCTGCGCCCGCCGGACGGCAGTATTACTGCCGTGTGGCCCGCACACCAGACACCCGGTACTAACCGCGCGTACC
>JALZOC010000882.1 GCA_030857365.1 Acidobacteriota bacterium | reverse complement strand
GTGAGGAAGGGGCCGAGTTCCGATCGCATCTGGACGGTTCGCTCCACCTGCTGACACCCGAGAAGGTGGTCGACATTCAGCTGCAGCTCGGCTCCGACATCGCGATGGTGCTCGACGAGTGCGTGGCCTCCGCCCCCCCGGGGTCAGCCCCCGGTACCGTACGGGGGGCAGACCCCGTCCGCACGGCCATGGAGCGGTCGGTGCGCTGGGCGCGGCGTGCCCGCCAGCGTCAACTGCGGCTGCGGGATGACCCGGCATCGGCTCCCGAGGTCCGCATCAGCAATGCCGGCCAGGCGCAGTTCGGGATCATTCAGGGCGGCACGGCGCCGGACCTGCGGACGGAAAGCGTGCAGCAGACGGTCGAGATCGGGTTCGAGGCGTATGCGATCGGCGGCCTCAGCGTCGGCGAACCGGTGGACGTCATGTACGAGGTGGTGTCGCATACGGCTCCGCGTCTGCCGCCGGACCGACCGCGATATCTGATGGGCGCCGGCATGCCGGACGACCTCTTCGAGTGCGTGGCGCGCGGCATCGACATGTTCGATTGCGTGCTCCCGACGCGGAACGGCCGGAACGGGCAGCTCATGACCGGCCGCGGGCCGATCGTCATCCGGAATGCCCGGTACGCGGAGGACCTCTCTCCGCCGGATCCGGACTGCGCGTGTTACACGTGCCGGCACTTTTCCCGCGCCTATCTGCGCCACCTGTTCATGGCCCGCGAGATGACGGCCGCCACCCTCAACTCGTTGCATAATCTCCACTTTTACCTTGACACCATGCGGAGGATTAGGGAGGCTATCGTGTTCGGCTCGTTTGAACAACTCCGCCAGGAGTTCCATCAAACGTTCTCGCGCCGACCTCAAAAATAGATGCTGTGCCATGCTCTCGTGATAGCGATGTCGGGTCTCGGTGACTCGGGACAGCTCGTGAACGTCCTGCCGTTCGCGCTCATCCTCGCCATCTTCTATTTCCTGATCCTGATGCCGATGCAGCGGCGCCAGAAGAAGATCCAGGAGTTCCAGGATGGGCTCAAGGCCGGCGACAAGGTCGTGACCACGAGCGGCATCTACGGACAGATCACCAAGGTGAACGACAAGTCTGTACAGCTCCAGGTCGCCGACAAGGTCCGCATCGAAGTGGCCCGCGCATCCGTCGGCGGGTACCAGGGCCAGGCGCCGGTCGTGGAGCCATCCGCCAACTCATAAATCATGAACAAGCATCTCCGCTGGAAGCTCATCACCAGCCTGACGGTCTTCGTCGTGTTCTTCGCCGTCGGCGTGTATCCCCTGCTCGTCAACCGCTTTCCGCGCCTGCCGGCCCCCTCCTGGCTGATGGCGCACCAGCTTCGACTCGGGCTGGATTTGAAGGGTGGCGTGCACCTGGTCCTGCGGGTCCAGACCGACGACGCGCTCCGCATTCACACGACGACCACGAGTGAGCAGCTGCGCGAGACGCTCCGCACCGGCGGGGTGACACCCGGGAACATCGCGGTCACCGCCCCGAGCACGTTCGCCGTGCAGGGCGTGCCCGCCGACCGTGACGCCGAGTTCCGCCGGATGGCCGACGAGCAGACCGCCGCTTCCTACGATCGCAACACGGGGCCGAACGGCGCCTACGAGTTCCGCATGAAGCCCAACATCGAGAAGGAGATGCGCGAGCAGACGGTCGTGCAGGCGCTGCAGACGATCGAACGCCGGGTGAACGAGCTCGGCGTGTCCGAGCCGAACATCTCGCGGTACGGGAGCTCGCAGGATCAGATCCTGGTGCAGATGCCGGGCGTGGCCGACGTGGCGCGGGCGAAGGAAATCATCGGCAAGACGGCGCTGCTCGAACTGAAGATCGTCGAGGCCGGTCCGTCCCCCAGCAGGGAGGCGCTGCTCCAGAGCTACACCGGGCAGGTGCCGCAGGACATGGACGTCATTTCCGGCGCGTCGGAGGCCGGGGACGGGGGCACCTCGTTCTATCTGGTGCGCAAGGTCGCCGCGGTCTCCGGGCGGGACCTGCGCGGCGCGAAGCCCACGATCGACGAGAACAACCGGCCGGCGGTCAG
>JALZOC010000881.1 GCA_030857365.1 Acidobacteriota bacterium | reverse complement strand
CTCGAGCGGCCGGATCAGCGGGCGATCTTCAGCCGCGCACCGGCGACGACCCCGTTCCCCCGGAGATTGTTGGCGGTCTTGAGCCGGTCCACGGTCGTGTCGAACAGCCGCGCGATGGAGGAGAGGGTGTCGCCCCGCTTGACGCGATAGACGATCGGGCTCTGGACGCGCGGCGTCGCCGAGGCGACGGTGGCGGAGCCTGTCAATGCGCGCGAGGCCACCTCCGTCGGCGCGGTGCGCTCGGGACGCCCCGCGAGCAGGGTGGTCGGGGCCCTCGGGATGATCAGCTCCTGCCCCTTGCGGACGCGCGACTTCACCGACAGGCTGTTCGCTTCCGCGAGATCTCCACGGCTCACCTTCAACTTCCGGGCGATCGTGGACAAGGTCTCCGCGCCCTTGACCGTATACCACTTGAGGGCGGTCATGTCCGACGGCGCCGCCTCCGCCAGGCGCGCCTGGAACATCGCGCCGGTGCCGGTCGGCACCTTCAGCTGGAAGTCCGAGTATCTGACAGGCGTGGTCCAGCGGCGCAGCTCCGGGTTCAGCGCCTGGATCTCGTCAATCGAGACGCCGGTCCATTCGGCGACCCGGCGGAGATCGATCGCGCGGGGCACGGTCACCTTGTCGTACGAAATCGGATCGTGGGCGATGATGTCGAATCCGTACTGGGCGGGATTCTTCCCAACGATCATCGCCGCGAGGATGAGCGGCACGTACTCGCGGGTTTCCTTCGGCAGATACCTGGAGGACTGCGACAGCGCCCAGAAGTCGTCGTGCCCGGACCGCTTCATCGCCCGCTGCACACGGCCCAGGCCGCCGTTATACGCGGCGAGGACGAGATTCCAGTCCCCGTTGAACAGGCGACTGAGCGTCTTGAGGTACCTGGCCGCGGCGATGGTCGACTTTTCAGGGTCCGATCGTTCGTCCACGTACCAGTCCTGGTGCAGGCCGTTCTCCTTCGCCGTGGGCTTCATGAACTGCCACGGACCCTTGGCGCTCGCCTTCGAAAGCGCGTTGGTCTTGAAGCCGCTCTCGATGATCGGAATATACGCAAGGTCCAGCGGCAGGCCTTCGGCGCGAAACACCTTCTGGATCATCGGCAGGTACTTCGTCCCCCGCGTGAGGCCGTCGTGGATGAAGTCGCGCAGCCGCCCCTGGAACAGCTCCACGTACGCCAGCACGCGGCTGTTCTGCGGGATCGGCACGTCGTGCGCCGTGGCGGCGAGGTCCTGCTTGACCGTCGCGGTGGTCTGCGCGTCCGCCTCCGGCTTGGGGAACGTCGCAATCTTCAGCAGCTCGTCGATGGAGGCAGGCTCGTATTTCTTCTCGGCAAAGCCGTCTCCCTGCGCGAGCGCCGTGACCTCATACGCATTGACCCGGTCGATGAGCCGGTCGAAATGTTCCCGCGTCCGGGCGTCGGTGCGCGCGCCGTACGGGGATTCCAGCATCACGTCCACGGCTCGATCGAACTCCTGTCGGGCCCGTTCGAGGTGCCCCACCTTCAGCTCGTGCTCCCCGGTCTCGAAATGTTTCCGGGAGGTTTCGATGAGCTCGGCAACCGGGTCGGGCGGAGGGAGAACGGGCGCCGGGAGCACCGGGCGGACAGCGGGTGGGGGCGCGGCGGCCACCTGCGGCTTGGGATTCGAACCGCATGCGGCGGTCAGGGCCGAGATTCCGAGCGCTGCCACAGTCGGCAGCCATGCACGTGTCGTCATGCTGGCGCTCCCGCGGGATCTCCGGATGGACGCGCTCGGCGTCCTCCGAATCCCTGTGATTGTGCCCCCGTCCTCCGTACGACACCGCCAGGCAGAGGACCTGGCGACGGCCTTCGACGCGGGTCGAAAGCCTGGGCCCGGGGGGGCCGCTTCAGATTCGCGGCCAACTGTTCTGCTGGCCGTCACGTTTGCAAAGATGCCGCCCCCGAGGGCATGCCTCAGGCCGGGGCGGAAGTACTTACGCTGGCTGGGGCGGACAGCATACCACCCGAGGCGGGGGAGGTCAACCGTAAGCCCCGTATCCTCCAGCAGTAAGAGCCGGCGGCTTATCGTGGC
>JALZOC010000880.1 GCA_030857365.1 Acidobacteriota bacterium | reverse complement strand
GTTCAGGGACGGTGTCGATTTGTCGCCGCAAGACTTCCTGCGGCGGCTGGAAGCGTCGAAGGAGCTGCCGAAAACGTCCCAACCTCCGACCACCGCGTTCGAGGCCGAGTTCCGGTCCGCCATAGAGGACGACCAGGATGTCGTCTGCATCACCCTCTCGGCGGATCTTAGTGGGACCCACAATGCCGCGCGACTGGCGGCGGAGGCAGTCGACCCTTCCCGCGTCACCGTCATCGATTCACGTGCGACCACCATGCAGCAGGGCTGGGTCGTGGTCGAAGCCGCGCGCGCCGCACGCGACGGCAAGGACGCCCGGGCAGTCGTCCAGGTCGCCCAGGATGCCATCAGCCGCTCCAAACTCAGTGCGGTGCTGCGCACGCTGGATTACGTCTACAAGGGCGGACGAATCGGCAGGGCGCAGCAATTGGTCGGCTCGGCCTTCGCGATCAAACCGGTGCTCAGTTTCGTCGACGGCGTGCTCGTGCCGATCGAGCGGGTGCGCACCTGGAAGCGGGCCCTCAACCGCGCCATCGAGTTAACCTCCGGCTACGGCAACCTGTCGGATATCGTCGTTCTCCACACTGAAAACATCGAGGACGCCGAGGCGACGGCGGAGGCACTTCGCCGCTCTTGCCCGGGTGCAACGATCGCGATCGGCCATGCCGGCGCGACGATCGGGACGTATGCGGGCCCGGGCGCGATCGGCATCGCCGCCCTGATCGAGGCGTAGTCTGGCTTCGGGAGCACAAGACGAATCGCGTACAATTCGCCCACGAAATGCGCACGCGTGTTCTATCCCCATAGGTGCGTCATACGACATCCGGCTGAACACTTCCCATGGCAGAACCCGCAGGGGCGGTACCCCGGAGCATGGCGCTCGTCCATCGGCAACCGGCAGGGTGTCCGCCCGTGGCGAGCCGAACGCCCGCCCTGTATCCCGAACCAGTCATGGGGAGTCCGGATCAGGTGGAGCTCCCGGCGACATTCCGAAGCATCACACCGGGATCGCCAGCGCCGGTCGAGCCAGTGAGGAGGGCATCGATGGTCACGACGGACACGACTGTTGACACCCTCTTCGACCGCCTGATCAATGCCCTTCGCCGCGCCTGGCGCGGGGGGCCGCACCTCCGCGACGACGTGCAGCTCGCGATCCGCCTCCTCCGTGACCTTCAGCCTCGTGGCGGTGCCACCCACGAGATTGCCGAAACACTCTCCCGCTCACTCGACGATCTCGAGCGCCTTCCCGCATCGGAAGCGGAGAGACGGGAACGGATCGAACGGATCGCGACCGTCATCAAGGCCGCGAAGCCGCATTTCGGCCTGACTCAGGATGGCCCGGAAATCGGCAAGCTGAACGCGGCGCTTGGGGAAAAGCGGAGTGGACGCCCCGTCCCGGCGAAAGCGGCGCGTCAACCAACACCCCTGACCCCGCTCCCTCCCAGTGCCTCGATCACGCAGCTTCCACGGGTGGGACCGAAGGTGGCGCAGAAGCTCGAAAAGCTCGGTATCGTCACGATCGAGGATGCGCTCCGCTTTGCGCCACGCCGTCACATCGACTATTCGCGAACGACCGACATCGGCAGCCCCTTCGTGATCACCGGCGACGTCACGGTCCAGGGCGAGATCGTCGAAATCCAGCAGCAGTTCGGAACGCGTCCACGTGTGACCGCGCGCATCTTCGACGGCACCGGGACGCTCCGCCTTACGTGGTTCAACACGTTCATCGCCAAGCAGATCGCCGAAGGCGATCGCATCTTCGTCAGTGGCACGATCCAGGGCGGGTACAACGGACTCCAGATGGTATCTCCCGAATGGGAGAAGGCGGACGGTCAGGGATTGTCGACAGGCCGATTGATCCCCGTCTATCCCGCCACCCAGGGGATCGCCCAGAAGACGCTGCGCTCGCTCACTCGCACCGCCATCGATGCCACCAGGCAACGACTCGTCGATTGGCTGAGCGAAGCCCGCCCCTACCTCGATGATGGCGTGGTCGACATGTTGCCCACATTGGAACAGGCATACGAGGAGCTGCACTACCCCGACAACCTCGAGCA
>JALZOC010000879.1 GCA_030857365.1 Acidobacteriota bacterium | reverse complement strand
GTCATGCGGGCCTGTCTTCCTCGGGATCGTCCTGAGGACTGGCGAATCGCAGCGCGATGATCCCGGCGAGTGAGAGACCCACGAGGAGGGCGCCGGAGGCGAGGAATCCGGGCGATTCAGGCGCGTCGAGGCCGGCACCCAGCCCGACGTAGGCGGCGGTGCCCGGGGTCGCCCCGATCAGCGTCCCCACGGCGAAGGTTCGCAGCCGGAGGCCGGTGAGGCCGGCGGCGTAGTTGACCGTGTTGAACGGAAACAACGGCACGAGCCGCACGAAGAGCACTGCGCCGAGCCCACGATCGGTGATCCAGCGATCGATGCGGGCGATGCGCGATCCGGTGATCCGCTCCACGTGGGATCGTCCGACCGAGCGCGCGATGAGGAAGGCCACGCTGGCCCCGATGGTCGCTCCGATGACGGTCACCACGGTGCCCCAGACCGGGCCGAAGAGCGCGCCGGCCACAAGAGAGCGGACGCCGCCGGGGATCAGCAGAACCGTGAGGAGCGCGTAGAGCAGCACGAAGACCACGGGCGCGGCGACCGGCGCCGCCTGGACCAGCTCGCGGATGCGGGTCGGCGAGAGGAGGTCCTGGGAAGCGAACGCGGCGAGCAGCCCTGCCAGCGCGAGGGCGGCGATCGCGAGACGCGCCAGCGGCGACGCGAGGATTCTCATACGCTGCCACCGGCTTGAATCATGCAGAGGGCGCGCAAGGTCATACCCGCCATGGTTCTACCGAGACTGCGCGTCGCGCTCCTGACCGTGATCGCGCTGACCGCTGCCGGGTGCGGCTCCGGCAGCCCGGATGAGACGGCGTCTGCCGCCGGCGGCGATGAGGCGTCCTTCGCCGAGATCCGGCGGGACGCACGTGGAGAGACCGTGCGCTGGTGGATGTACGGCGGAGACGATCGCATCAACTCCTACGTCGACGAGACGGTGAAGCCGGCGGCTGCGCGCCTCGGCGTGACGCTCGAGCGGGTGGCCGTCAGCGACACGGCCGCCGCCGTCCAGCGCGTCGTCGCCGAGCGCCGCGCGGGCAAGGACAGCGGGGGCGCGGTGGATCTGATCTGGATCAACGGGGAGAACTTCGCCGCCGGCAAGCAGGCCGGACTCTGGCTCGAGGACTGGAGTGACAGGCTTCCCAACAGCCGCTACGTCGATTTCTCCGACCCGTCGATCTCGCAGGACTTCCGGGTTCCGATCGACGGACAGGAGGCGCCCTGGAGCCGGGCTGCCCTCATCTACGCCACCGACGCGCGCCGCGTCTCGCAGCCACCCGGCGATCTCGACGCGCTGCTCGACTGGGCGCGTGAGCATCCCGGGCGCTTCACCTATCCCGCTCCGCCCGATTTCACCGGCTCGGCCTTCGTCCGCCAGGTGGTCCAGGCCAAGGGCGAGGACGAGGCGTTGGCCTATCTGCGCGCGCTCAAGCCCCTGCAATATCGCGGCGGTCGCGTGCTGCCGAAGTCCGAAGCGGAGCTCAACCGGCTGTTCGCCGATGGCGAGGTCGACTTCGCCATGTCGTACGAGCCCAACTTCATCGCCACCGCGGTCCGACGCGGGCAGTTCCCGCGCAGCGCGCGCCCTTTCGTGCTGTCGGAGGGAACCCTGACCAATGTGTCGTACGTGACGATCCCCGCCAACGCCGCCCACAGCGCCGGTGCCCGTGTCGTCGCCGACCTGCTCCTGAGCCCCGCGTTGCAGCTGGCCAAGGCAGATCCGCAGGGTCTCGGGATTCCCACCGTGCTGGACATGGAGCGGCTCGGCGACGACATGCGCCGGCGCTTCGAGCAGCTGGGGTCGAATCCGTATCGGCTGGCTGACATCGGAAAGCCGCTCCCCGAGCTGCCGGCCGCCCGCATCGCTCCGCTGGAGCAGCGCTGGAAGCGCGAGGTCCTGCGCTGAGCCCAACGGCGCGCTCGCGCCTACGCGATGCGGTGATGCTCGCGCCTGCGCTGGGGACGCTGTTCGTGCTCTTCGGCGGCGCGCTGGTCGGCGTGGCTCAGACGAGCCTGCGTCCGCTCGGCGGGCCGACGAGCACCGCGGCATGGTCTGAGCTGTTCGC
>JALZOC010000878.1 GCA_030857365.1 Acidobacteriota bacterium | reverse complement strand
GCAGAGATCCTCCGCCCAGGCCGAATTCGCGAAGGTCACCGCGTCCTCGGAGCTGTCCACGTGGGCGATCACACGGCGGTTGGACGAGACGATGCCCCGCAGGTACGGGAGGACGGCGGCGAGAACCGCGTCGCGGTCGGCAACCGTGGCCGTCACCGCCGCACCGCCGAACCGCGGCCTTCCGGATCGCTTCGCGTGCTCCTGGATGAAATCCCCCATCTCGTCGATGGTGCGGATGCTGCTCATGTAGCAGTCCCGCTGCGTCTCCCCCCAGGTGAAGAGACCGTGGCCGCCGAGGATCAGCCCGTCGCATCCGGGGTTCGCCTCGACGGCGCGCTTCAGCATGAGCCCAAGCTCGAAGCCGGGCCGCTGCCACGGCACCCAGATGATCCGCCGGCCGTACGTGCGGTTGAACTCCTCCATCTTCCGCTCGCCGTTCGCGCTGGCGGCAAGCGCAATCGCCCAGTCGGGGTGCAGGTGATCCACATGAGGGAACGGCAGGAACGCATGCAGCGGCGTGTCGATCGAGGCGGCGACGCGGTTCTCCCCAAAGGCGCAGAGCGGGTACATCGCCACCATCTCGTCCTCGAGCTCCTCGCCGCGATAGCGGGGGATGAGGCTGTTCAGCCTGTCCATGTAGAGGATGGCGAAGCCGGTGTTGGTGATCGAGCGCAGATCACCGCCGCTGCCCTTCACCGCCATGACGTCGGTGGGCGCGCCGGTGAGCGGATCCATCATCTCGAACTTCGAGCTGGTGTTCCCGCCGCCGAAGTTCGTGATCCGCAGATCCGCGCCGAGCAGATTCGACCGGTAGCGGAGCAGGTCGAGCGGGTTCCCCTCGAGCCGCGAGGCTTCCTTCTCGTCCCACAGGTTCTTCAGGTACTTCGTTCCGGTCTCCGTCTTAGACACAGGTCATCTCCACGTATTCGAGGAAGCGTGCGTAGTGAGTATCCCAGACCTCGGGGGCCGCCGGCTCGAAGCGCGCGACCGGGAACGATCGCTCGACGATCGTGCGGGCCTCCGCAAGCGACGCCACGGCGCCCGTGGCCACCATCTGCATCGCGATGTTGCCGAGCGCCGTCGCTTCGACGGGCCCCGCGACGACCGTCCGCCCCGTCGCATCCGCAGTGAACTGGTTCAGGAGGCGGTTGCGCGATCCGCCGCCGACGATCCGGATCTCCTCGAAGCGCGTGCCGGTAAGCTCCTCGAGCGACTGCAGGACGACCCGGTACTTGAACGCCAGGCTCTCGAGGATGGCGCGCGCGAACGCCGCCGGCGAATCGGGCACCGGCTGGCCGGTCTGCCGGCAGTAGTCGCCGATGGCAACGACCATGTCGGGAGGCTGGAAGAAGCCGGCGTAATCGGGATCCACGAGCGACCGGCACGCTGCCCGTTCGGCTGCCGCGCCCGCGAGCAGCGTCTCGTAGTCGAGCTCGCGCCCGGCCGACGCCCACGAGCGCCGGCACGCCTGCAGCAGCCACAGCCCGCCGATGTTCTTGAGCAGCCGGGTCGTGCCGCAGACTCCGCCTTCGTTCGTGAAGTTCAGCTCGCACGCGCGTGGAGTCATCACCGGCGCATCGATCTCGGTTCCGAGCAGCGACCAGGTGCCGGAGCTCAGGAACGCGGTCTTCCCCCCCGCGAACACCGAGGCCACCGCAGATCCCGTGTCGTGGCAGGCCGGGACGACGACAGGAGTGCCGGCGAGCGCGGCACACACATCCGTGCGCACGTGCCCCATGATCGAGCCCGGCTCCACCAGCGCGGGAAGCAGGCGCGTCGGGATCTCCAGCTCCTCCAGCAGCCCGGTTGCCCAGCTCCGCGTCTTCGCCGCCACGAACTGCGTCGTCGTCGCCATGGTGTATTCCGCCGCGAGCTCCCCGGTCATCCAGTAGTTCATGAGATCGGGCACGGTCGCGAAGCGGGTCGCCGCGTCGATCAGCTTCGGCGTGGTGCGGCAGGCGGCATACAGCTGGTACAGGGTGTTGAACGTAAGGAACTGAATGCCCGTGATTGCGTAAATCTGCTCACGCGACACGCGCTGCCAGACCTCCGCCATCACG
>JALZOC010000158.1 GCA_030857365.1 Acidobacteriota bacterium | reverse complement strand
GCTTTTGAACAGGGCACTCGATCGGGCGGAGCCCGGGAGCCGCGCCACCCGGGCACTGGCAGCCGCGGCGGGATGCGTGACCGGACTCGCCATCCTCGTGCGGCCCGCCATGCTCTTCTTTCTCCCGCTTGCCGGTATCTGGCTCGCCCGGAAGGGCCGCCCGATGCTGGCGGTGCTGTTCATCGGGGGTGCGCTCGCGACGGTCGCGCCGTGGAC
The DNA here is from genome assembly GCA_030857365.1 of Acidobacteriota bacterium. Classification (GTDB taxonomy): domain Bacteria; phylum Acidobacteriota; class Vicinamibacteria; order Vicinamibacterales; family 2-12-FULL-66-21; genus JALZOC01. The sequence continues at coordinate 6,136 of JALZOC010000158.1, read as the reverse complement.
CATCCGCAATGTCCGTGTGCATCAGCGGTTCGTGCTGGTGGCGTCGGAGGGGGGCGTCACCTTCTGGACCGGCAATCATCCACTCGCGCGCGGCGAGGGAGACCTGGCGGCGAACCCCGACATCAAGCGCGCCGAGATTGCGTTCCGCAACGCACGGCCCGGATTGACATCAGAGCAGCTCGAGCCGCTCTACTACCGCGACGCGCTGGAATACATCGCCCGACACCCGCTGTGGTGGCTCGGCCTGGTCCTGCGGAAGGCGTTCTATACGGTCGTGCCGATCGGCCCCTCGTATACGCTACACTCGACGACATATTTCGTTGCGTCGCTGGCAGCCTACCTGCTGGTGCTGCCGCTCGCCGTGCTCGGCTGGTGGTCACGGCGGCGCGGCCGCCGCCCCGAGGCGCTCTTCGTCCTTGCCGGCTCCTCGGTGCTTGCCGGGCTCGTGTTTTTTCCTCAGGAGCGTTTCCGGATTCCCGTGATTGACCCCACCTTGATCGTATGCGCGGCTTCGGCGTGCGCCGACCGCTGGAAGCGCTCATGAACGTGCTGGTCGTCGTCCCGACCTACAACGAGCGGGACAACCTCCCGCTGCTCGTGCGTGGCGTCCTGGCGCATCCGGGCTTCGGCATGCTCATCGTCGACGACGGATCACCCGACGGCACGGGGGACGTGGCCGATACGCTGGCCGCCGAACATCCCGGGCGCATCGAGGTGATGCACCGCACCGGCCGTCGAGGGCTGGGCAGGTCGTACATAGACGGGCTCCGTAAAGCCGTGGGCATGACGGATGTGGATCTCATCTGCCAGATGGATGCCGATCTGTCCCACAATCCCGACTACCTGCCGGCGCTCACCGCGGCGGCGGCATCAGCGGACGTGGTCATCGGGTCGCGGTATCTGAACGGCGTCAGCGTGGTGAACTGGCCGCTGCACAGGATCTTTCTGAGCACGTTCGCCAACCGGTATATCCGGTTCGTGACGCGCCTGTCGGCGACGGACTGCACCAGCGGATTCCGGTGCTGGCGGCGCGAGGCGCTGGCACGACTGCCGCTCGAGCGCATGGTGTCGGACGGGTACGCATTCCTCGTCGAGATGCTCTTCGATGCGGCCGGACAGGGCTGCCGGTTCGCCGAGGTGCCGATCATCTTCGTCGAACGCCGCCAGGGGCAGTCGAAGCTTTCCTCGGGCGTCATCCTGGAATCCGTCCTGATGCCGTGGCGCCTCAAGCTGCGTGCCGGACGACGCTGACACGCATGGCAGAAGTGGTCGTGATGGTGACGACCTCCTACCCGCGATTTCCTGGCGACAGCGCCGGCACCTTCATGGAGCCAATCGCGCGGGCGGTCGCGGCGCGCGGCCACGAGGTTCACGTCGTGGCGCCCTGGCATCCGCTGGTCGATCGCCCTTCGATTCACGACGGCGTGCATCTGCACTTCTACCGATATGCGCCGGTGCGCTCGTTGAACGTGTTTGGATATGCCGCTGCCATGCACGCGGACGTGCGGCTGCGGCGTGCCGCATACGTCGCGGCGCCGCTCGCGCTGGCGGCCGGATGGTACGCCGCGCGATCGGTGGCACGGCGCCGCCGCGCCACGGTGATGCATGGCCACTGGGTGGTCCCCGGGGGAGCGACGGCGGCGGCGGCCGCCCCGGAGCTGCCGCTCGTCATCAGTCTCCACGGGTCGGACGTTCACGTCGCAGAGACCGTGGCGCCCGCACGCCTGGCGGCGCGGCGGGCCTTCCGGCGCGCGGGGTACGTGACGGCCTGCAGCGACGACCTCGTGCGCCGCGCCATTGCGCTGGGAGCGGCTCCCAATCGCATCGAAACCGTTCCCTATGGTGTAGACGTGCAGCGCTTCCAGCCGGACCAGCGGGCGCGCACGGCGTTGCGTCAGGAGCTCGCCGTCGACGATCGCACCTTCTTCGTGGTCGCCGCGGGACGCCTCGTGCGGAAAAAGGGGTTCGAGTACCTGATCGATGCCGTAGGCAGGCTTCCGGGCGCGGTCCTCGCGCTCGCGGGAGACGGAACGCTGGCCGGCGAGCTCCGTGCGCGGGCGCGGGCGGCGGGCGCGGGCGGCCGGGTTCGCTTTCTCGGAAACGTCCCGCAGGACACCGTCGCGCAGCTCCTTGCCGCCGCCGACGCGGTCTGCGTCCCTTCGGTGCGGGACGACAGCGGCAATGTGGACGGCCTGCCAAACGTGCTCCTCGAAGCACTCGCGTCGGGCGCCCCTGTCCTCACGACGGCGGCCGGGGGGATGCTGTCCGTCGTGGAGAACGGCGTCACGGCATTCGTGGTACCCGAACGGGATGCGGATGCGCTCGCGGCCGCTATCGAGCATGTCACCGCACATCCCGGGCGGGCGCGGCAGGTGGGAGCGGCGGCCCGCGCGCTCGTGGAACGCCGGTTCGGATGGGGCCGGGCTGCGGAGCGATTCGAAGCCGCGTACGGGGCGGCGCTTGCCTTCAAAAGTGTCGGACGTTAACATTCAGAGTCAACCCATGCAGCCCGCGAGAACGAAACCGGGGCTCAGCGTGTTCTTCCCCGCCTATAACGACAGCGGGACGATCGCGAGCCTGGTGATTACTGCCCTCCAGACCGCGCGCAGCCTCACATCGGATTTCGAGATCATCATCGTGAACGATGGCAGTGCCGACGCGACGGCGGAGGTTGCCGACGAGCTGGCGCGCACGTACCCCGAGGTGCGGGTCGTGCACCATCCCCGCAATCGCGGCTACGGCGGAGCGCTGCGCAGCGGATTCCAGGCGGCCACGCGGGACCTCGTGTTCTATACGGACGGCGATGCGCAGTACGATCCGAAAGAGATGGCTGTGCTGTGGGCGGCCCTGGACGAGCGGGTGGACCTCGTCAATGGGTACAAGATCAGCCGGTCCGACCCCTTGCACCGGGTGGTGATCGGACGCATCTACCATCACACGGTGAAACTGCTGTTCGGGCTCAAGGTGCGCGACGTCGATTGCGACTTCCGGCTGATCCGGCGATCCGTGTTCGAGACGGTCACGCTCGAAAAGAACAGCGGCGTCATCTGCCTCGAGATGATCAAGAAGGTGCAGGACGCCGGCTTCAGCATCTCCGAGGTGCCCGTTCACCACTACCATCGCACGCACGGCCGGTCGCAGTTCTTCAACTTCCGCCGGCTGGGCCGGACGGCGCTGGACGTGGCAAAGCTGTGGTACGTGCTCGTGGTGCGCCGCCAGCATCTGCGGCGGGCGCCGCGCGTGCTGTCTGCTGCGGTTCCGCCGCCCCCCACGGATCGCGCGTGACGCCGGCGCAACCGGACCACCTCGCCTTTTACCGCGGCCGACGGGTGATGATCACCGGGGGTCTCGGCTTCATCGGCAGCAACCTCGCGCGCCAGCTGGTCGATCTCGGCGCCGTCGTGCTGATCGTCGACGCCCTGCACCCCGAGTACGGCGGCAATCTCTTCAACATCAGAGATGTCGAGGATCGCGTCCGGGTGAACATCGCCGACGTGCGCATGCAGAGCACGATCGGCGTCCTTGCGAAGGGCCAGGACGTCATTTTCAACCTCGCCGGACAGGTGAGTCACATCGACAGCATGCAGGATCCGTACACCGACCTCGAGATCAACTGCCGCGCCCAGCTGTCGATCCTCGAGGCGTGCCGAACGAACAATCCGGGAGTCCGAATCGTGTACGCCGGCACCCGCCAGGTGTACGGCAGACCGGACTACCTGCCGGTCGACGAGAAACACCTGGTGCGGCCGGCGGACATCAACGGCGTGAACAAGGCGGCCGGCGAGTACTACCACCTGCTGTACAACAACGTCTTCGACGTGCGCGCCTGCTCGCTTCGCCTCACGAACGTCTACGGGCCGCGGCAGCTCATCAAGCACAATCGGCAGGGCTTCATCGGCTGGTTCATCAGGCTCGCGATCGAGGACCGGGAAATCCAGGTCTTCGGCGACGGATCGCAGATGCGCGATTTCGTCTATGTCGACGATGCCGCGGACGCTTTTCTGCGCGCGGGCGCCTCCGGTGCGTGCGACGGGGATGTGTTCAACGTCGGCGGGAACGAGCCCGTCACCCACCGCGATCTCGTGGCGCTCCTGATTCAGACGGCGGGAACCGGCAGCGTCCGGTATGTGGACTGGCCGCCCGAAAAGAAGCGGATCGACATCGGCAGCTTTTATTCCGATTCGTCGAAGTTCACGCACGCGGTCGGGTGGCGACCCCACACGTCGCTGGCCGAGGGACTCCGCCGGACGGTGCACTTCTACCGGGAGCACATGGGGCACTACGTCGCCCCGGCGAGCGGCACGGAGCGCGCCGCGACGCAGGCGCCGGGGCCCCGGTGATCCCGTTTCTGCATCTCACCCCAGGCGAGGACGCCGCAGACGTGCGCGAAGCGATCGAACGCGTCATCACACGCGGCTGGTTCGTGCTCGGTCCTGAGCTCGCGGCCTTCGAAGCGGAATTCGCCGCGGCATCGGGTGCCGCTGAAACCGTCGGAGTGGGGACCGGCACCGACGCCCTCGCGATCGCGCTGCGGGCGCTCGGCATCGGACCCGCCGACGAGGTCATCACGTCTCCGCTCTCAGCCGCCTATACGGCTCTCGCCATCATGATGTCGGGAGCACGCCCCGTGTTCGCGGACATCGACCCCGACCGGCTCACCCTCGATCCCCGTGCCGTCGCCGCCGCGATCACTCCGCGAACGGCAGCCATTCTGCCGGTCCATCTCTACGGCCAGCCGGCAGACATGCACGCCATCTGCGCGGTCGCCGCGCGCCACAACCTCGCCGTGGTCGAGGACTGCTGCCAGGCACACCTCGCGACGGTGGATGGCCGGCCGGTGGGCAGCTTCGGCATGGCGGCGGCCTACAGCTTCTATCCGACGAAGAATCTGGGCGCGCTCGGGGACGGCGGCGCATTGACGACAAACGATGCAGGGGTTGCGGCCCGGGCGAGGCGCCTGCGCAACGGCGGACAGACGGAACGCTACCACCACGCGGACTTCGGAGTGAATTCGCGGCTCGACGAACTGCAGGCTGCGGTGCTTCGCACGAGGCTGACGTACCTTCCGGGATGGACCGAGCGACGGCGGGAGCTCGGGAGAGAGTACCGCCGGCGGCTCGGCGCGGTGACGTCGATCAGCGTGCCGCCGGAGCTCGAATCCGGTCACGTGTATCACCTGTTCCCGGTCCGCAGCCCGTTGCGAAATGCGGTCCAGGCCAGCCTGCGGGCGGCGGGGATTGAAACGTTGATCCATTATCCCGTGCCGATCAACCGCCAGCCGGCCCTTGCGCCGACACGGCCGGCCGACTGCCCCAACGCCGACCGCGTCTGCGCGGAAGTCTTCTCTCTGCCGCTGTATCCGGCTCTGCCGGGGGACGCTGTCGCCCGGGTGACCGCCGCTCTCGTCGCGACATAATTTGTGCCGGGCCAACTCTCACGCCGCGCTACACGCAGGCTGGCGGTCGGCGTCTTCATCTTCGGCGCGCAATTCGGACTGTTCGAATTGGGCATGCGCATTTGGGGCTCGTCGGAGGCCGCACCATCCTTCCAGGGGCTGTTCACCGATGATCCCGCGATCGGGTACCGGCTCAAACCGGGCGCGAGGGTGCGCTTCGCGACGGCGGAATTCGAGACCGACATCCGGATCAACCGCGCTGGCCTGCGGGACGACGAAGAGGTCGGCCCGAAAGGGGACAACGAACGCCGCATTCTGCTCCTCGGGGATTCGCTCGTCCTCGCCGTGCAGGTGCCGTTTCAGCAGACATTCGGCGAGCTCCTGGAGCGGCGGCTGAACGCCGCGCGGTCAGGGTACACGTACCGCGTGATCAACGCCGGGGTGCAGGGCTACGGCCCGGTCGAGGCGCTGCTGCTGCTCCGCGCGATCGGTCGCCAGGTGCAGCCCGACGTCGTCGTCGAGACGCTGTTCGTCGGCAACGACGCCGAGGAAGCCCTCGCGTCCGCGCACCGCCTGGCCCCCGACCACCGCCGGTCCGGCATCGCGATGCGGGAAACCGTCGCCACCCGCATGCGCCGCCTCGTGCGGCGCAGCATGGTTCTCCAGGTGCTCCGGCTCCGGGTTGCCGCCGCGACAGATCGGTTTCACTGGACGTCGGGCCCGCCGGAAGCCCCCCTCCAG
>JALZOC010000877.1 GCA_030857365.1 Acidobacteriota bacterium | reverse complement strand
CTGCAGCTTGGTTCCCATCGTGGAGCCATGCGAGCGGTTTTCGCTCGATGGCACGTACTTCACGGCGTACGGCCGCAGTAGCGCGCCGGCCGATGCGGTTGGCGATCCGTCGCCCGATCGTCTTCTCGGCGTCACCGCCAAGGGCGGCCTCGACCGGCGCCGCACTCGTGGTGATGCCGGGGAAGCGGTTGTTTGTGCTCTGCCAGTGTTGATTGGCCGCTGCGATCAACGCCTTGCTCGGGATGCAGCCCGCGTTGACGCAGGTGCCGCCAGTGGTGCCGCGCTCGATCATCACTACCGACTTGCCGCTGTCGCGGGCGCGGATCGCGGCGGCGAAGGCGGCGGACCCCGACCCGATGATCGCGAGGTCGTGGCTCATGCGCTTCCGGTGGGTGCGGCGGAGCGGTAGAGCTTGTCCACGGTGCCGGCCGGCGGTCCGAGCTGCTCGCGCCGCTCGCTCGTGGTGGGCTTTTCGCTCCAGGGCATCTTGCCGACGACGAGCTTGGGCATATTGACGAAGACCTCGTCGCCCACGCGCCGGACCACCGCGTCGAGCGGGATGTAGGTGTCCTTGTCGAGGATCACTCCCCGCGAGACCTTCATGTAGCCGACCTCCTCGCTTGAGCCGTCGGCGACTACCACTTCGTCGATCGTGCCGAGGTCGCCGCGATCGGACCCGGTCACGGTGTCGCCTTCCTTTGGCAGATTCGCACCTTCCGGCCGTTCGAGGGCGGAGAGGAACTCGTCCACTTCCATCACCGCGTTGCTGAGCAGCGGATAGTTGAGATGGATCGACGCCTCGTAGGCGGGAAGGCTTTCGGCGCCGATCGCGTCAGACAGGTATGTGACGTCGTATCCACGTTCAACTGCGGTTCGTCCTGTCGATTCGCAGCACAGGTTAGCGGTCATGCCGCAGATCACGAGGTGCGTGATGCCGAGCCGGTCCAGCTGTGCGGGCAGGTCCGTTTCGAACACGTCGGTGCCCTTGTGGGGCTGCAGGATGATGTCACCCGGCTCGGGTGTCAGCTCCTCGTGAACCTCGGCGCCCCAGGTGCCCGCGAGGAACATCTTCTTCTCGAACATGATGCGATTGATGCCGCTGCGGCGGTGCAGCTCGTGCTGCTCGTAGTCTTCTGCGGTATATGCCATGGGTCCATAGACGACAGGGACTCCATGGGCGCGGGTGCCTTCGATCACTCGGCGCAGCGATCCGACAACGTCGTTCTTCTTGACGGTTGACTTGGTGAGCTCCCAGGCAGCGCCTCCCTCGGACAGGAAGTCGTTCACCGGGTCGATGACGAGCAGCGCCGTCTGACCTCGGGGGAAGCCCAGCTCGTCGAGGCTGGAGCCTCGGTAACCCGATTCGTGTGCGCCGGGCAGTGTGTCTGACATGGTGATCCCCTTCGTTTAGGTGCCGCCGGCGTGCGATCGTCCGCTCAGCACGGTCGGGCATCGTCGAGCCTTGTCTGCTCAGCATCCCACGCTCGGGGAAGCGTCGCGAAATGCCGCGTTCGAACAGCAGCTCGCTCGCGCAGCGACCCCCCCTTGCTCGCCGTCTGCTTCGTCGCGCGCTTCCCGTACTGTCACGCCTGTCGTGAAGCCACACGGCTTCGACGCTCACCGCCGCTGAGGTGCGAAGCTCAACCAGACGAGCGGTGCCAGGACCAGGGCGAGCAGCGAGCCGAAGATCCAGGCGGCGAGGTGCCTCTACGTCGAAGACGACGAGGATCCCGAGACGATCGCCGCGCGCGGACACGATCCGGCACTCGTGCGGCGCGTGGTCGCGCTGGTCGAGGCGGCCGAGTACAAGCGCCGCCAGACCCCGCCGGGAATCAAGATCTCGCTACGCGCCTTCGGTCGCGACCGGCGCATGCCGATCAAGCACGAGTTCACGAGCGGGTGGCAGCGGGCCGGCGATCCGGATCCGACGACGACACGAACGCCGAGGGCGGCGGCCGCCGGCAGATCGCAGTCGCCGACCTAGGCCCGATCGGCCGTGTACTGATGCGCCGGGTCGGCGCAGACCCGGTCGCGCCCCTGCGACTTCGCCTCGTAGAGCGCC
>JALZOC010000157.1 GCA_030857365.1 Acidobacteriota bacterium | reverse complement strand
CCCCCAGGCTGGCGTGAGCACTCGGCGTGAACGCAGCGTCAAGGTCTGGGTCAGTTCCGGTCCGCGGTCCACGAAAGTGCCGGACCTGCTCGGGGAATCCGAACGGACGGCGCAGTTGCGCCTGCAACAGGAAGGGGTCGCCGTCGGCGCCAAGGCAGAGATCCGATCGGGTGATTACCCCGCCGACGCCATCGTCGCGCAGACTCCGCCGCCCGCCAGCATTGCGCCGCGCGTGGCGCTGCTCGTCAACCGGGGAGAACGAGGTGCGACGTACGTGATGCCTGACCTCATCGGAGTGAACGGGGATCGCGCCGCCGATTTGCTCCGCGTGCGCGCGTTCCGCGTGGCGGTGGTCGGCGATCACCCCTACCCGGGAGTGCCCGCCGGGGTCGTTCTTCGGCAGAGTCCGCAGGCGGGTTTCCAGATTGCCCCCGGTGAACCGATCTCGCTCGAGGTGAGTCGATGACCGTGCAGATCGCCGCATCGCTCCTCTCGGCGGATTTCGCGGCCCTCGGCGCCGCGATTGCCGCCGTCGAGCGTGGCGGCGCCGATCTGCTCCACGTCGACATCATGGACGGCCACTTCGTGCCGAACCTGACGATGGGGCCTCCGGTCGTGACGTCCATTCGAAAGGTCGCCAGGATCCCGCTCGACGTGCACCTGATGCTCGAGGATCCGGACCGGTACATCGAGGCGTTCGTCCGAGCCGGCGCCGCGATGATTTCGGTCCACGCGGAGGTCCTGCCGCACCTGCACCGGACGATTCAGCACATCAAGGAGCTGGGCGCCAGGGCGGGCGTCGCGCTCAACCCGTCGACCCCGGTCGGGGTTCTCGAGGAAATCGCCGGAGATGTCGACCATGTGCTCGTGATGTCGGTCAATCCGGGGTTCGGCGGCCAGACCTTCATCCCGCGATCCGAGTCTAAGATCGAGGCCGTCCGTGCGCTTCTGCGAAGGCGAGGCAACCAGGCGCCGATCGAAGTGGACGGCGGGATAGATGCCTCGAACGCCGCACGCGTCGTGGCGTCGGGCGCCACGATCCTCGTCGCCGGGAATGCGATCTTCGGGGCTCCGGATCCTGAGCGCGCCACGAGAGCGTTGCGGGCGGCCGCCACGGCCGGAGTGGGCGCATGAACGTCCCGAACGTCCCGGTCAGGGCCCGCCGGGCGTCGGTCTCGCTCGTGCGGGTCCGCTATGCCGAGACCGACAAGATGGGCGTTGTCTACTACGCGAACTACTTCGTGTGGTTCGAGGTCGCGCGCGCGGATCTGCTGCGCACGCTCGGCTTGAGCTATCGTGAAATGGAAAAGGCTGGAGTGTCGCTGCCCGTGATTGACGCGCACTGCCAGTACCACCGGTCGGTGCGGTACGATGACGAGCTCGATATCAAGGTGGAGGGGCGGCTGTTGTCAGGAGTGCGGATCGAGTTCTCGTACGAGGTCGTCCGGCGCGACGATCGGTTGCTGGCCGCCTCGGGCCGGACGGTTCACGCGGCGCTCGATTCCGCCGGAAAGCCGTGCCGGCTTCCAGCCCGGATCCATGAGGTGTTCGCATGAAGGCGCTCGTGACCGGAGCCGCCGGCTTCATCGGGTCGCATCTGACGGGGGCCCTGCTCGACCGCGGCGCGCAGGTCCTGGGGATGGACTGCTTCACGGACTACTATCCGCGCCCCGTGAAGGAAGCGAATCTGGATCAGAATCGGCGGCGCGAGGGCTTTCGATTCGTCGAGGCTCGGATTCAGGAGGCGGACCTGCCGTCGCTGCTCGACGGCGTCACGCACGTGTTCCACCTCGCCGCGCAGGCCGGCGTGCGCAAGAGCTGGGGGCGCGACTTCAACACCTACACGGAGAACAATGTCGAGGCGTCGCAACAGCTGCTCGAGGCGTGCGTCGGGCGGCCGCTGCATCGGTTCGTCTATGCCTCGAGCTCGTCGCTGTATGGCGACAACGTCGCGATCCCGATGCGTGAGGACGCCCTGCCCCAGCCGGTCTCCCCCTACGGCGTCACGAAGCTTGCCGCCGAGCAGCTCTGCTATCTCTATCAGGTCAACCACGGGGTGCCCGCGACCTCGCTTCGGTACTTCACCGTGTACGGTCCGCGGCAGCGCCCCGACATGGCCTTTCACCGCTTCATCCGTGCCGCGCTCGCGGGAGAGCCGATCACGTTGTACGGCGACGGCGAGCAGACGCGGGACTTCACGTTCGTCACCGACGCGGTGGCGGGGACGATGGCGGCGGGCGACCGCGGTGTGCCGGGACGGGCGTACAACCTCGGGGGTGGCTCCCGCGTGACGGTCAATCATGTGCTCGAAATCATCGGCCGGGTGACCGGCCGGCCCCTCACGATTCGCCGCGAACCGGCGCAGAAGGGGGATATGCGCGACACCTACGCCGACACGAGCCTCGCCAGGGCCGATCTCGGCTTCGCGCCACAGGTGTCGTTACAGGAAGGGATCGAAGCGGAATACCGATGGTTGTCGACTTCACCCGCGATGGCCTGATGGCGTCGCCCGTATCACCCCGGCTCCACCGTCTGCGTTCCGCCTCTGCCAGGACGGCGTGGCGAAGGGCGACGATCGCCTTCGTGCTCCTGCTCGGGGCCGGTCTGCTCACGTCCGCGTGCTCGTCCGCGTCGAGGCGGCCGCCCGTCGGCACGCTCGAACCGGACAAGTTCCTGTGGGAGCGGGGCACGGCGGAGCTCAACGAAAAGCACTGGTTCAACGCGCGCGAGTACTTCCGCCAGTTGATCGACAGTTATCCGCAGAGCCAGTATCGCGCCGATGCCAAGCTCGGGCTCGCGGATTCGTACCTCGGCGAGAACTCGACCGAATCGAAGGTGCTCGCGATCAACGAGTATCGCGAGTTCCTGTCGTTTTATCCGACCCACGCCCGGGCCGACTACGCCCAGTACAAACTCGGGATGGCGCACTTCTACCAGATGTCCGGCCCGGAGCGCGACCAGACCGAGACGCGCGAGGCCATCGCGGAGCTGAAGACCATGGTCGAGCGCTACCCGAACAGCGCGCTCAGGCCCGACGCGTTGAAGCACCTGCGAGAGGCTCGCGATCGCCTGAGCGACGCCGAATACCGGGTCGCCTTTTTCTACGTGAAGACCCAGAAGTTCCCACCCGCCGCGATCGACAGGTTGACCGCGCTCCTGAAGGAGGATCCGGAATACAGCCGGCGCGACGCGGTGTATTACTACCTGGCCGACTCCCTGATCAAGATGAACCGGCAGGCCGAAGCGCTCCCCTATCTCGATCGGCTCGTCAGCGAGTTCGAGCAGAGCGAGTACCTTGACGAGGCGAAGGCGCTGGCCGAAACCCTCAAAGCCGACCTGGCGGAAAAGTGACTGGCCGCCGTCAGGCCGGGTCTCTTCCACTGATCACGTGATTGAAGCGGCGGAAGTAGTCCACCGCCGACGCCACGGCCGTCAGTACCGCCACCCAGAGCGCAATCCTGCCGAGCACGAAGAACTGCTGCAGGTGTTCCTGCCCGAGAATGAGCAGCAGAATCGCGACCACCTGGGAAGCCATCTTGAACTTCCCGAGTGGCGACGCCGGGATCGACACCCCGCGCGAGTGCGCGATGCTGCGCAGGACCGTCACCGCGAACTCCCGCCCGAGAATCACCACGACCATCCAGGACTGGGCGAGATCCATCTGGACGAGCGACACGAGCGCCGCCGTGACCAGGAGCTTGTCGGCGAGCGGATCCATGAACTGCCCGAGCGACGTCACCTGGCCCCGCCGGCGGGCGAGGTACCCGTCGAGCCAGTCGGTGAGGGAGGCCACGGCGAAGATCGCCGCCCCGACCAGCTCCTTGCGGACGCCGAACACCAGCCGCCCCTCGAACTTCGTCAGCAGCACCACCACGAGCAGCGGCACGAGGAAAATGCGGCCGAGCGTGAGGGCATTGGGGAGGTTCATTCGCGGCAGTATTCAGAAAGACTGATCAGCATTATCATCGTAAGTTGAAATGAAGGCTATTCTGCTCGCCGGCGGCAAGGGAACTCGCCTCCGGCCGTTCACGGTCCATACGCCGAAGCCGATCGTTCCCATCCTGAACCGGCCGTTTCTCCACTACCAGATCGACCTGCTCCGGCAGGTGCCCGAAATCGACGAAGTCATCCTGAGCCTGAACTACCAGCCCCGCCGGATCGAGGAGATGTTCGGTGATGGCGAGGGCCTCGGGCTCCGGGTTCGATACGTCGTCGAGCCGATGCCGCTCGGCACGGGCGGTGCGGTCCGTTATGCCGGAGACTCGCTGACCGATTCGGTCGTGGTCTTCAACGGCGACGTGCTGACCGAAGTGGATCTCGGCGCCGTGCTGCGGCTGCACCGGGAGCGGAAGGCCAAGGCGACCATCGTGCTCACGCCGGTCGACAACCCGCGCGCGTACGGGCTCGTCGAGACCGACGGCAGCGGCAACGTGCGCCGCTTCCTCGAGAAGCCTGGAGAGGACGAGATCACCTGCAACACGATCAATGCAGGCATTTACGTGCTGGAACCCGACACCTTCGACCGGATTCCCAAGGATACCGCCTGGTCGATCGAGCGCAGCTTCTTCCCCTCGCTGATCGAACGCGGGGAGACGTTCGTCGCCTACGTCTACGACGGGTACTGGATCGACATCGGCACGCCGGCGAAGTACCTGCAGGTGCATCGCGACATCATGGACGGCCGCTATCAGGCTCCGCCGTTCCTGGGGTCCGCCGCGTCGACGGCGTGGGTATCGCCCGACGCAAAGGTCGAACCCGGCGTCGAGCTCCACGGCCCGTGCTTCGTGGACGAGGGCGTCGTGCTCAAGACCGGCGCTCGCGTCCTCCCCTACTCCGTCATCGGCCGCCAGGCGCACGTGGGCGAGGGAGCGGTGGTCGACGGGGCCATCATCTGGCCCAACGGCTGGATTGGCCGCGAGGCGGTCGTGCGCGCGTCCATCCTGGGGCGTAACTGCCATGTCGGCCGGAACGCCACAATCGAGACCCCTGTTCTGCTTGGCGACAAGACTGTCATCACGGATTTCAGCCGCATATGAGCATCACGCCTTCGATCTTCAAAGCCTACGACGTGCGCGGGCTGTATCCCGCCGAAGTCAACGAGGATGCCGCGCGGCAGATTGGCCGCGGCTTTGTGGCGTATCTCGGCGCCACACGCATTGCCGTCTCGCGCGACATGCGGCTGTCGTCGCCGAGCGTCGCGGCGGCCTTCATCGAAGGGGCTCGCGAGCAGGGCGCCGATGTCGTCGATTACGGCATGCTGGCCACCGACATGATGTATTTTGCCGTCGCGCGCGACGGGCACGACGGCGGCGCGCAGATCACCGCGTCGCACAATCCAAAGCAGTACAACGGCGTCAAGCTCGTGCGGCGCGAAGCCTTTCCGCTCAGCGGCGAGGCGGGGTTGACCGAGATTCGCGACATGATCACCGGGGGCACGATTCCCCCGCCCGCTGAGAAAGGCGGGTCGCTGTCCGGGATGTCGGTGGTGGACGACTACGTGACCCACGTCATGTCGTTCATCGACCCGTCGCTCATCAAGCCGTTCAACGTGGTGCTCGACGCCGGCAGCGGCATGGCCGGGCTCGTGGCGCCCCTGCTGTTCGATCGACTGCCCTGCCGCACGACGCGGCTCTGCTTCACGATCGACGGGACGTTCCCCAATCACGAGGCCAACCCGCTCATCGAGGAGAATCGCGCCGACATCACCGAGCGCGTCGTCCGGGAGAAGGCCGACATCGGCATTGCCTGGGATGGGGACGCGGACCGCTGCTTCTTCATCGACGGCAGCGGAGAGTTCGTCGCGGGGGATTTCGTCACCGCACTGCTCGCTGAAGCGTTCCTGATTCGGTACCCCGGTGCAAAGGTGGTTTACGACGTCCGGGCAAGCTACGCCGTCAAGGACACCGTGGCCCGGTACGGCGGCACCGCGCTCATGAACCGGGTCGGCCACGCGTTCTTCAAGCGCCGCATGCGGGAGGAGGGGGCGATCTTCGGCGGCGAGGTCACCGGGCACTACTATTTCCGCGACAACTTCTACGCCGACAACGGGTTCATCCCGGCGCTGCTCATGCTCGAGCTGATGTCGCGCAAGGGGCAGACCCTGCGGGAACTGCTGGCGCCGCTGCGCGAGAAGTACTTCATCTCCGGCGAGATCAATACCAAGATGCCGGACATGCGGCTGGTGGACGAGAAGATCCATGCGCTGAACGCGCGCTATGTCGACGGGAAGACCTACACGATGGACGGCGTGTCGGTGGAGTTTCCGGAGTGGCACTTCAACGTCCGGGCGTCGAACACCGAGCCGCTCATCCGGCTGAACCTGGAGGCGACCTCGCAGGCGCTGATGGAGGAGAAGCGC
>JALZOC010000876.1 GCA_030857365.1 Acidobacteriota bacterium | reverse complement strand
GTGCCGTATCTGTCGAAGGCCACCGGCGTGCCGCTCGCGAAGGTGGCGGCCCGCGTGATGATCGGCCGCACCCTCGCCGAGCTCGGGCTGACGGAGGATCTGGAGGTCTCCGGGTTCTTCGTGAAGACGCCGGTGTTCCCGTTCGTCCGATTCCCTGGCGTGGACACCATTCTCGGTCCCGAGATGAAGTCGACCGGGGAGGTGATGGGAGCCGCTTCCACCTTCGGCAGCGCCTTCGCCAAGGCGCAGCTTGCCGCGGGGGTGAAGCTGCCGTCGGAGGGCACCGCGTTCATCAGCGTCAACAACCACGACAAGCCCTCGGTCGTGCAGATCGCCAGGGACCTGAGCGAGCTCGGATTCAGGCTCCTCGCCACGCGGGGCACCGCCAATTACCTCCGCGCCCACGGCCTGGAGGTCGATATCGTCTTCAAGGTGAACGAAGGGCGTCCTCACGTGGGCGACGAGATTCTCAACAACAAGATTCAGCTCGTCATCAATACGCCGCTCGGGCGCGAGTCGTTCTTCGACGACCGGACCGTCCGCCGGATCGCCATGATGCACGGCGTGCCATCGATCACCACCCTCACGGGGGCAGCCGCGGCGGTGAACGCCATCAAGGCGCTCCGGACCGAGGGGCTGACCGTCCTGTCGCTGCAGGAGTACCACGCGGAAGCTGCCATGCGGAAGGCCTGACAGGGTCGCACAATCTGCCACGCGGCGGAGACCGGCTCGAGGCTCTGCGCTCGGGAAACGCGCTGAAACCCCCTTGCCGTTGCCCCTCTTGCGCGCCGGATCGAGTGCCACGGCTCTTGCACGGCGCCAGCCGTGCGCAATCCTGCGTCGCTCATCGCCTGGCCGCTGGTCGCGGGCGCGGCTGCTGGTCTCGCCCTTCCTGATTTTCCCGGCCATTCGCTCGCGCTCTGTGCCGCCGGCGCCGCCGCGTTGTGCCTCATCGCTGCGTCGGGTCTGTTCGGCGACGGCAGCGCAGGTGGCGGGGTCCTGGCCGTTCTGGCTGGAGCTGTGCTCAGCGGCCTGTCGCTCGGCGTCAGCGCGGCGCGTGCGGCCTACACGCCGGAGCTGCTCGAGTGGTTCGAGGCGCGGGGCGCGTCCGACCGCGACGACCCGGCCCTGATCGACGGGACGCTTCGCGAGGACGGCTCGATGGGCGCAGCCGGGGTGTC
Organism: Acidobacteriota bacterium; assembly: GCA_030857365.1. Classification (GTDB taxonomy): domain Bacteria; phylum Acidobacteriota; class Vicinamibacteria; order Vicinamibacterales; family 2-12-FULL-66-21; genus JALZOC01. The sequence continues at coordinate 883 of JALZOC010000876.1, read as the reverse complement.
GCTCACGATCGACGTGCGTCGCGTGAACGCGACCAACGCCAGAGGCGGTGTTCGTGTGTCGGTCGGCGGCGCGTCTGCCGCGCACGGGCTCCCCGAGTGGCGCGCCGGGCGCCGCGTGCGGCTGCCAGGCAGCGTGCGCCGGCCCGCGATCTATGGCAACCCGGGTGTTCCGGACGAGGGGAGAGCGCTCGCCCGCCGCGGGATCGTGCTCGTGGGGTCGGTGAAGAGTGCCGCCCTGGTGGAGATGGTGGCGACGGGCAGCGCACTGGACGAGGCGGCCGGCTCCGCGAGGGCGTGGGCGCGCCGTCGGCTCGCGCGGCACGTCGGCAGGTGGGCCGGCGATTCGGGCGCCGTTGCAACGGCTATCCTGATTGGCGATCGCTCGGGCCTGTCGGAAGACGACCAGCGGCGGCTCCAGGACGCGGGCACGTACCATGTGATCGCCATCTCCGGAGGAAATATCGCCATCCTGACCGGGCTGCTGCTCGTGTCGATGCGGGCGGGAGGCATCGGCGCGCCGCACGCGGCTGCGCTGACGATTGCGGTGCTGCTGTTCTACGGACAGCTGACGGGATGGAGCGCGTCGGTGTCGCGTGCCGTCACGGCGGCCGCGATTTTTCTCGCCGCACGGATTCTGGATCATCGCGGTCCGGCGACGAACGCGCTGGCCGTCGCCGCGGTCGCCGCTGTCGCTCTCTCGCCCGTCGTGGTGTTCGACCCGGGATTCATCCTCTCCTTCGGAGCGACGCTCGGCATTCTGCTCGGTGCGGCCAGGCTGATGCCGAGGGGAGGGTTCGATCGCAGCGGCAGCTCGCGGAGCGAGCGCAGTGTCGCGGGCGCGGCGATCTCCGCCGCCGCGGCCCTTCTGGCGGCGACGGTGTGT
>JALZOC010000875.1 GCA_030857365.1 Acidobacteriota bacterium | reverse complement strand
TTACTGGGCGCGTGCGGGCGGCAGGCGCCTAATCTCAGCGCTGAGGCCATCCGCCGCGTGCGCCTCGGCATGACACCGCACGAAGTGGAAGGGATCCTTGGGAAGCCAATTAGAATCCGGTCGGGCAGCGTCGGGGACACCGTCCATGACTACGCGCTTCCTGGCATCTCCGGCCAGTCGTTTTGGATTTCTTATGATAAGGACCGAGTCACATTGGTTCATGCGAAGTTGCACAAGCTGCTCGGAAAAGATCGAGCGGTCTACGAGGAGGCTCCGCATCATGCACGGTTTGAAACTCCTGAATTTGAAGCGTCATTCCGAGGGTCACTAAAAACACGATAGTGCGGACGGGGACCTTGAATGCTTAAGGCGCCGACTCAACGCTTCGCGAATCGCTTACAGTGGCTCACTCATTCCGGGCACAAACTGAACCGTAAAGCCTCGATCCGCGCGGCGACCCGCGTCTGCGGATTGCTGCGCCCTCCCGAGGCCGCTGCCCCTAGATAGATCGGGTCACCTCGGCGTGCGGATAAGCGTCCGCAGGACGATCTGCGGAGCTGAAGCGGTGCGCTTCCTTGCGAACGAGAGCTGCGATTTCGCGGTCGTCCGCTGGGGGCTGCCGGACACGAACGCTGATGCGGCCGTCTGGCGCGGGTACCTGAGCGAGTCGAAGGGCGGGCGCAACGATTCAAAGTATGCTGCCGGCATAACGAGGCTGCTGGCTCAGAGGCACTCGACGGGGTTGATCTGTGTTCAACGTCATTTCACAAGATCTCCGTGACGCTTTTCGTGCGGTCCGGCTCAATCCGGGCTTTGCCGCCGTTGCGATTCTCTCTCTCGCCTTGGGCGCGGGGGCCAATACCGCAATCTTCCAGTTGCTGAATGCGGTCAGGTTCCGGACACTGCCAGTCGCTGCGCCGCACGAACTAGTCGAACTGCGGCTGCAAGACATGACCCACGCCAGGGGAACCTGGATGCGCCCGAACGCCATGACGAACCCGTTGTGGGAGCAGCTTCGTGATGCCCAGGACAAGGACGCGTTCTCCGGGCTGTTTGCCTGGGCCGATGAACCCCTCGACATCGCGCCGCGAGGAGAAACACGGCGCGTGGCTGGGCTCTGGGTGAGTGGGAACCTCTTTCACGTTCTCGGCGTTCAGCCCGCTCTTGGGCGTCTCTTTGCCGGAACGGATGACCATCGAGGCTGCGGCCTGGCCACTGGTGTCGTAATCAGTCATGGGTTCTGGCAGCGCGAGTTCGGTGGCGACGCCTCCGTGATCGGACGACAATGGGCCGCCGGGAAGGCGCAACTCGAGATCATCGGCGTCACACCCCCGGATTTCTTTGGACTCGAGGTCGGAAAAACGTTTGACGTGGCGATGCCGATCTGCGCCTCCGCTGCGTGGCACGGTACCGACGCCCGGCTGCAGGCCGGCAATCTCTGGTGGTTGACGGTCATGGGCCGCCTGAAGCCCGGTGTCTCGGCGACGCAGGCGCACGCGTACGTCGAGTCGCGAGCGAGAGCGATCTTCCAGTCGACGCTCCCCGCCAATTATCCAACGGCGAGCGTCCAGCCGTACCTCGACATGAAACTCGTGACGCTCCCGGCGGGGACGGGATTGTCGCGCCTGCGGGACCAGTATTCGGCGCCCTTACTCACGCTATTTGCGGTCACTGGTTTGGTACTCCTCGTCGCCTGCACCAACCTCGCGCATCTTATGCTCGCGCGGACCGCCGCCCAGCAGAAGGAAGTCGCGGTACGGCTCGCGCTCGGCGCTACCAGGCGCCGTCTGTTGCAGCAGATGATGACCGAGAGCATGTTACTCGCCACCGTGGGCGTCCTGTGTGGGTTGGCGGTGGCCCGCGTGCTGAGTGGCCTCTTCGTATCCCTGCTGTCAGGTGAGAGTGGCCGTATCGATCTGCCGCTCTCACTCGACGTTCGGGTTTTCGCCTTTGCCGTGGCGCTGATTCTGGTGACGTGGATGGTGTTCGCCGCCGTTCCGGTCCTTCGAGCCACGGCCGTAGAATCCTCGCTGGCGCTCGGGCGCGAGGGCCGCAGCATGACGC
>JALZOC010000874.1 GCA_030857365.1 Acidobacteriota bacterium | reverse complement strand
GCGGACTTCCACGTCCTGCGCGCCGCCGGGGAGCGCGTGTACGGCTTCGACCCGGCAAGCGGCATGCTCCTGGCCAGTGGCGACGGCGGGCGCACATGCGGGAGCGCGACGTACCTGCACCGCTGTTCGACCTCGCACTGAACCCGGACGACCCGCAGCAGCTCATGGCGGCCACGGAGGGTGAAACAGTTCGTGCCCGCTACCCGTTCGACGCGCTGTAGGAACAGACATCGCCCTCCACAGCCATCGACCTCCGACATCGCCCTTTCCTACACTGCGTCGGGATGCAGGCTTCGCAGCAGGATGGGGGCGTGTCGCGCAGGCACTTCCTCGCGCTCGGCGGCGCCGGGGGCGGCCGGCCTCGAGGTCGGCGCGAGCACTATGGCCGGGCGACGGACTTCCTCCTTGGTGTGCGCAACACCCACCCCGACGCGGTGGTACCCAGCGCGCAGGTCAACTACCACTCCGGTGGCCGGTACGAGGTGCTGCTGCGGGCGGCCATCTTCGCGGCGGGCGCCGCAGCCAGCTATCTGATCCTCGACCGCCGCGCCGCACCGCCGGCCCCCGCACCGTGACCCGCGCCCGCCTCACACCGCTCGTACCCTGCCTGGCCGTCGCGCTGGCGGCATGCGGTGGCTCGAGTGGAGAGGACCGGCCCGCCCGCGGTGACGGCACGCCGGTGGTTCAGCAGCAGATCAACGGCCCCATCCCGTCACCCGACGGAAGACCCGACATCGAGCTGTACGAGCCGCTGACCGAAGAGGATTACACCAACGCCAAGCGCGTCGCGGCACGCGCCGCGCAGCGCGCGGTCACCTACCGGCGCGGCGCGACAGCCGGGGAGGTGGCTGATTCGATCGGGTCGTCGGCCGCCGGCCAAGACGCCCTGGCCAACGCGATCGCCCCGGTCATCGAGTCAGGGATGCGCTCCGCGGGCGAGGTCGTCTATCCACAGATGTCCGGTGTGACCCCCACCTCGTTCGGCGCCATGGTCGTGGTGCGGCAGACGCTCCAGGACGCCGAGGGCGAGAAGCGCTCGGTCACCCGCGTGCTCGACGTCCGCCTGCGCCGCTCGGGAGGCCCCTGGTCGCTGGAGCGCATCGCCTCGGTCGGCGGGGCGCGCGAGCAGCGGCCCGACTCCCTTTCCGAGGCGGCGGAAGCCATCCTCGACAACGACAACATCGTGCTGCCCGACAGCGCGCGCTGGGACATCTTCCGCGGCGAGGTGGACGAGATGCTGTTGCGCGCGCTGGATGAGGCGGCCGCCGAGCGCGAGCTCTCCGTGGCGGTGCTCAGCTCGGGACACCCGCCCAACGTGTGGCAGACCGACAAGGTCAGTGCGCACACCGACGGCTTCGCAGCCGACATCTGGGCCGTCGACGGCAGGGCCGTCATCCGCCAGCGCGAACGGGGCAGCCCGGCGTTCGAGCTGGCCTCAACGCTCGTCGCCGGAGGCGCTCAACAGCTGGGCAGCCCGTGGGTGCTCGGCCCCGGCGCACCGCGCTCGTTCACCGACGCGGTACACCAGGACCACCTCCACGTTCAGCAGGCACCGGCGCGCTGACGCGGAAGCTCGCGCGCACCGCCCCGGTCCATTTGTGTCACGAGCGCCGGGAGACTCTCCCAAGGCGGCGCCCAGGAGCACCGTGGCGACCGGCGATCAGGACGATGAGCAAGATCACGAGCCGCAGGCGGGGGCACGGCGATCTCCGGGCCCGAGGATCGGGGTCACCTCCACGCGGTCGCCTCCCACCTGGCGGGCGAAATCCGGGTCTCCTGACGTTTCCGTGGGTCGGTGAATGCTGATTTCATCGTGGGAGTGGTGGGCAGAGGCCGTTGAGGCTGAGCATCGCCAGGGCGATCAGCGCTTCGGGCTTGTGGAAGCCGAAGGCGCGGCGGGTGAGCATCCGGATTTGGGTGTTGATCGCTTCCACGCGGGCGTTGGAGAGCCCGTGACTGATCGCGGCCAGGATCCCGGCGCGCTGCTCGGTGATCGTTCTGGCGAGCTTGACGAACGGCTTCAGCCGGCATCGTCGTGCCCAGGAGAGCCAGGCGTCGAGCATCGC
>JALZOC010000156.1 GCA_030857365.1 Acidobacteriota bacterium | reverse complement strand
AAGGATGAGAATCGGTGAATGTCATGGCCGTCTTTCTGCTCGAGTCGAGTCCGGCCCCACGCCGGCGGATGCAGTGTACGCCAGATAGGTGCGTCGCTGTGTCAGCCGCGCGGGTCGACCACTCGCGAGGTTCATGCTCTGGCGCCCGATGCGTCGAAGGTAAGCGGTCTCGATCGCCGATTCGAATCGCACGTGGAGCTCGAACCGGCTGAGAAATTCTTCGACATTGCAGCGAGTTTCAGCTCAAGGCGTTGCCGGAATCGATGCGGAGTTGCGGAATTGCATCCGGCCAGGATTCCTGCGGCAAGACATGCGGCGATCGGTGCGAAACAGCGCATGGGTTACCCGGTTCTGGACATCGTAAAGTTCACGTGCGAGTCGACGCCCAAACAAGCATGAGGAGCCCCGACGAGAGCCGCAGGAAGAGCAGCGCGTAGACTTTGGCGTTTGACATTTCCTGCCCGATCACGGTGGCAGCCACTCGAGCCGGCGCATTTCCGCCACGGCCATTGCCCGGGTCTGATCGGTGTCCTGCATCACACCAACGGCAGTAACCGGCGGCGGTTTCCGGCCCCACACCCGGCGGTAGTCGGTAAATGGGTTCACCGCGTTCTCCTTCCAGCTTCCGACATCCGGGGTACCGCCGACACGGATTACGTGCAGTTTGTCGGAAACAAAGCTGGCGCGAGCGTAGTCATCCGGTTCTGCGCCGCCGAAGGTGTAGAAAATGACGCGGCTCGATCCGCCGAAGAGGCCGGGTTTTCCGAAGACGACGTAAACGCGCAATGGCGAATCGTCCGACTTCTCCTGTCGCAAATCCGCACCGAGGGGGGCCTGCACCACACGCCACGACCAGGCGAGCGAGCCCGGTGACTCAGCCAGCGGCGTGGGCAGCTCACGGTAGAACCACGCTGCACGGCCCGCTCCCCGAATTCTGAGTACAGGTCCCTCACCGTCGTTCCGAATCTCGATCTCCGGAGCGGTCTGCCCGCGGATGTTACGAACCTCCCAGCCCGGAGGCACACCGGCGCGAAGAGGAGCGTTCGCCAGTGACAGTATCGCGAGCGGCTCAGCGAGTAAGCCGGCCAGTAGAACTAACGCTAACCACATGTTGCCATCCGGCGAAGTGTAGGACTGCCTGAATGATACGGCCGTGCGGGAGAGTTCCATCCGCCCCCGACTCGGTGGATCTGTCTGCACCACATCCTCGGCTTTCGCGCGATTGCCCATGAGCCAGACTGCCAGACGGAACACGCCGTCCGGTGCACCAGCACCGCGGTGTCGACGCGTGCTCGCACGGTTCCGGTATCCGCGCGCGTGTCAACAGGCATGCTGCGATAATCGTCCCGGCCAGCCTTCTCTGCTCCACTAATGTCCGAGGGCACACCTATTATTCCCGCCTCTCCTGTCGGGTCGATTCGAGGGCCCTGCGGCGGGCGCGCGGTGTACGAAGCCGATGCGGACCGTCCCGGGTCTGACAAGGGCGCCGTCTGTTACCCTCGAGTCGAATCGCACGTGGAGCTCGAACCGGCCCTCGGGGTCGGGAACGGCTACGACATCCTTCAGGACCCTTCCACAGCTGATGAATTCCACGACGGCGTCCGTCACTCCTCGCACCTGGTCGGTCATATACGTTGATCCAAAGGTCTGTGGAGATTGTAGGCGCAGCCCGACCGTCGATATAGAATTCCGCCGACCGGAGGTCCCATGAACCTGCGAGTGATCGGCCTTGGCATCGTCACGCTCGCGCTGTGTGCCACCAGTGGCGCCGCGCGGCGACAAGCGACAGAGTCCGCGCAGTCACCTCGACCCGTCGTCGGTCGATCGATCGTCGCGACGACCTTCGGCATCGTCGCGGCGAGCCAACCACTCGCCGCTCGTGCCGGTGTGCAGATCCTCGAGCGCGGCGGCAACGCCATTGATGCGGCGATTGCCGCCAACGCCACGATTGGACTGATGGAGCCGACCGGCAATGGTATTGGCGGTGACCTGTTCATCATCTATTACGATGCCAAATCGGGGACCGTGCATGGCCTCAACGCGAGCGGCTGGGCACCGAGTGGTCTTACTGTCGACGCGCTTGCCGCCAAAGGCATCACCGAGATGCCGCAGCGCGGCATCTATTCCGTGACCGTCCCTGGCGTCGTCGCGGGATGGGATGCGATGCGCCAGAAGTTCGGGACAAAGCCGTTCTCCGAGCTCCTGACGCCCGCGATCTACTACGCCAGGAACGGCTTTCCCCTCTCGGAGAACATCGCTCGTAGCTGGGCCAGCTCCGTGAAGATGCACAGTGTCCACCCGAACTCGCGCAAGACCTTCTTGATCGATGGCACGCGTGCGCCTCGAGAGGGAGAAGTGTTCCGCAATCCCGATCTGGCGGCGTCGCTGCAGTTGATCGCCGACAAAGGACGTGACGGTTACTACAAGGGCAAAACAGCCGAGGCGATTCTCGCCATTTCGCGCGAGCAGGGTGGCACGATGACCGCCGCCGACCTGGAGGAGTTCCAGCCAGAGTGGGTGACGCCCATCCGGACCAACTACCGCGGATGGAACGTGTACGAAATCGGTCCGAATACGCAGGGGATTTCGGCGTTGATGATGTTGAACCTGATGGAGCAGTACCCACTCGCCGAGTACGGCTTCCACAGTACCAACGCCCTGCATGTGATGGTCGAGGCGAAGAAGCTCGCATATGCCGACATGCTGCGCTACGTCGGAGATCCGAAGTTCTCACAGCTTCCGGTCGACGCGTTGTTGAGCAAGCCGCGTGCGATCGATCGCGCAAAGCTGATCGATCCGGCGAAAGCGAACTGTCAGGTGCTGCCTGCGACACTCCCGGGCATCACCGACGCGCAGGGAAACGACACGATCTACATGTCGGTGATCGACAAGGACGGCAACATCGTCTCGCTCATTCAGAGCAACTACAACGGATTCGGGTCGGGGCTCGTGCCGCCTGGAGCGGGGTTCATGTTGCAGAACCGCGGCGGCCTGTTTTCGCTGCAGAAGGGCGAACCGAACACGCTGGAGCCGCGCAAGCGGCCACTCCACACGATCATTCCGGCGTTCATGGAACGCGGCGACCAGCGCATTGGCTTCGGCATCATGGGAGGCTGGAATCAGGGACAGGCCCATGCCCAGTTCGTGTCGAATATCGTCGACCATGCGCTGACGATCCAGCAGGCGCTCGAAGCGGGCCGCTTCACGAAGGGGAGCTTCGAGGGTTGTGACGTGCAGATCGAATCGCTCGTGCCCGAGCGGATTCGCGCGGAGCTGAAGAACCGCGGGCACGACGTGCGCGTCGTCGCTCCGCGATCGGGAACCTTTGGATACGGACAGGCCGTCATGAGCAGTGCCGGCGGGGTGCATTTCGGTGCCTCCGAGCCCCGGCATGATGGCGCGGCCATCCCGCAAGCGCCGCCGTTCGCGCCGCCATTTTGAGCAACCGTAGTACGCCCTTCTACTTCTGGCACCCAGGCGCGCCCTCGGCAACGCGAGTGCACACATACGCCGCCCAGGCCGCATCGGCCTCCTCCATTGGACCTGGAGCGCCTGGCCGAGCCCGCCCCGCAATTTGCGCGCATCCCCCGCCAAGCTGAAGCCAGCCGGCGAGCTCGCCGGGTCCGGTCGCCGAGTAGCGGTCGATGCGGTCGACTGCTTCTGAAAGCTCCACCTCGCGAGCGAGGTCGGCCGCGACCTTTCACACGACGGCCAAGGCGATCAGAACGTTCCGCCGGCCGCCATGCTGATTGGCTGTCCGGATCGAAGGCGTACTGGGGTGGGGCGCGAGCGGGCCGAGGCTCCGGCCGGTCGGTGGATTGACGATGGAATGGCGAGCAACGAGCTCGTGCATCGCTTCGAAACCGTCAGGCCTTTGCATCTCATCCCGAACACCGGGTTCGATAAGAAACGCAATCTCCCGTGAGGGCTGAGTGCGTAAGTAAGGTGGCAACCGGACGGCCTCGTACCGCCAGACGTGCCATTCCGTCGTCTGCAGGGCTCCCCGCGGGAGGGTCAGTTGACCAGGAAAGACAGACTCCGGCGCGGAGTTCAGCGGCCCGATGGTCTGCTGTTCGACACTTGGCGGGCCCAAGACGATGAATACTAGCCCCCGTGCCGTGCGCGAGCCTGGCCTTTTTCCGAGCTTGTATCGCTCATCTGCAACGCGAATGCGCTGCTCGACGAGCTGCCGAAACTCGTTTTCTTCTGTTTCCGGGGAAGGATCCCGCCGCCGCCAATATGCAATCTTGAAGTGTTCGTGAAGATCGGCCGAGCTCAATGCCTTCCATTCAACGCGCTCCTCCCGCGTCAGGAAGTAGGCTTCCGGTGAAGCGGCCCAGTCTGCTGTGGAATTCGCGGAATTCGTCAGGACGGCTGCATCACCGGCTGTCGTGAGCACCAGGCAAATCAAGCCAAGGGCCTTCGTCCTCTCGAGGCACCCCTCGATCTTTCGCTGCCGTAACTGGCTGAATCGCGAACGGAGCGCACGCAACATCAGGGCACCCAGTTCACTCCAGACAATCGACGGTAACGTCCTGGTAGAGACTGCAGGTTTCACTGCTGGCGCTCTCACTCCCGTTTGACCTGCGCGTGCCCCCCGCGAGTTTACCGAAGATCCTTATCAGAACCCGCGCTCCCCTTCCACAGCGCCAATCGGCGACGTGCCCTGGGCTCGGGTCTGAGAACGGATCTCCGTGGCCAGCTTGACAGGTTTGTGGCTGGTGCCATATTGGAGATGTGCATCTAGAAGCCGGCCAGCACCGGATCGCCACTGGCACGTTCCGCCCCTCGCCGCTAATCTAACCGGCGGCCCAACAATGCGTTTTGGAGCCGAAGGTCGAGCGATGTCGGCCGACGGCCCAGATGGTGAGCGTGTCAATGCCCGAGCCCCTGTCGTACCCACCCGTGCCCCACTTCAAGGTCCTGTTCGAGTCGGTCCCCGGTCTTTTCCTCGTGCTGACGCCCGACGAGCCGTTCACCATCGTCGCCGCCAGCGATGCGTACCTCCGGGCGACCCTCACGGACCGCGCCGGCGTCCTCGGTCGCGGCCTGTTCGAGGTGTTCCCCGACAACCCCGAAGACCCCACCGCCACCGGCGTCGCCAACCTGCGGGCCTCGCTGCGCCGCGTGCTCGCCACCCGCGTCGCCGACACGATGCCCGTCCAGAAGTACGACATCCGCCGCCCCGACGCCGGCGGGTTCGAGGAGCGGTACTGGAGTCCCTGCAACGCCCCGGTGCTCGGGCCGGGCGGGGACGTCGTCCAGATCATCCACCGCGTCGAGGACGTGACCGAGTTCGTCCGCCTCACGGCCCGCGCCGCCAAACAGGACCCGGGGTCGCACGAGCTACAAGCCCGCGTTGGCGAGGTGGAGGCCGAGGTGTTCCTGCGGGCGCGAGAGGTGGCCGAGGTCAACGAGCGGCTGAGGGACGCCAACGACGAGTTGCGTCGGCAGGTAGACGAGCGGGCGCGGGCCGAGGGGTCCCTGCACCGTGAGCAGGACTTCCTGCGGGCAGTACTGGAGCACGCGGCGGACGGCATCGTCGTCTGTGACGGCGAGGGGGTGCTCCAACTGTTCAACCGGGCCACGCGGGAGTTCCACGGGCTGCCCGAGGCCCCGCTCCCGCCGGATCAATGGCCCGACTACTACGACCTGTACCTCCCCGACGGTCGGACCCGGATGACCACGGAACAGGTGCCGCTGTTCCGCGCTCTGCGGGACGGGGCGGTTCGGGACGCGGAGATGGTGATCGCCCCGAAGGGCGGCGTGCCGCGCCACCTCTCGGCCAGCGGGCGGGCGATCTTCGACGCCGCCGGCCAGAAGGTAGGGGCCGTCGTGGTCATGCACGACCTGACCGAGCGGCGGCTGGCCGAGGCCCGGCGAGCGGACGAGGCGCGGCGGATGAGCGAGTCCCGGTTCCAGCGGCTGGTCGAAGACTCGCCACTGAGCACGCAGCTGTTCTGGCCGGACGGCCGGACCCGGAAAGTGAACCGCGCCTTCGAGCGGCTGTTCGGGATCACGCTCGACCAGTTGACCGACTACAGCATCCTCCGCGACCCGGAACTCGTCCGTCTGGGGGTCATGCCGCTGGTGGAGCGGGCGTTCGCCGGCGAGGCGGTGGTGATCGATCCGATCCCGTACCTCCCGGCTCGGGGCGAGTACGCCGGGCAGATCCGGTGGGTTGGGGCGCACGTCTATCCGGTGATGGACGACGCCGGGCGGGTGGAGGAAGTCGTGCTTGTCCACTTCGACGTGACCGAGCGTAAGACGGCCGAGGCGGCGGTGGTCGAGAGCGAGGCGCGTTTCCGGCACTTGGCCGAGACGATCCCGCAGTTGGCGTGGGCCGCCCGGCAGGACGGGCACATCTTCTA
>JALZOC010000155.1 GCA_030857365.1 Acidobacteriota bacterium | reverse complement strand
CGCCCGCGGTGCGCGCGCTGAGTCCCGGATCCAGGCGCATGTCGAGAAGGTCGACGAGCGCCGCCGGGCAGCTTCGGAGCGCGCGGGCGAGCCTGGCCGCGTTCTTCCTGAAGTCAGAGGGCCCGAGGGCGTCGCCAAGGAATCGCCGCACTTCCCCCGTCGACGCGCCGTCGTCGTACCCGTTCACGACGACCGTGAGGGCGATGCGCGGATTCGTGACGAGCTGCTCCGTGAGCGCACCGGAGCCGCGGCCGCCGGAGAACAGCACGACGTTGAGCCGTGAGCGCTCGCTTGGCGTGGGAGGCACGCGCCCATTATAATTACCGGTTCCTGAATGAGCCAGCCAGCCTTTCACTCGCAGGTCGAGTCGGTCCCGTGCTTTCTGTGCGGGGCGGACGATTACGATGTCGTGTACGCAGCGCAGTACGACCGCGAGACGGACCCGGATCCGGTCCAGAAGTTCCGCGCCTCAGGGGATGAACTGCTGATCGATCGGCTCGTCAAGTGCCGGCGGTGCACCTTTCAGTACGTGAACCCTCGCCTGCGCGGGGACCTGATTTTCTCCGGCTACACGGAGGGGGACGACCAGGCCTACGTCTCTCAAATCGAAGCCCGGGAGCGGACGTTCGCGCGGTCTCTGTCGGAGATCGAGCGTGCCGCGGGGGGGCCGGGCCGGCTCCTCGACATCGGAACGGCGGCCGGTGCGTTCGTCGCGGCCGCACAGGCGCGGGGGTGGGACGCAGAGGGCTGCGAACCGAACAGGTGGCTCGCCCGGTGGGGCTCCGCACATTTCGGAGTCACGATCCGGGAGGGCAGCGTGTTCGAGCAGGACTACGAGGATGGCACCTTCGACGTGGTGACGCTGTGGGACGTCATCGAGCACACGCTCAATCCGCGCGAGATGCTGGAACGGTGCCGCCGGCTCCTGAAGCCCGGTGGTGTGCTGGTCGTCAACTATCCGGACATCGGGAGCTCCATCGCGCGAGCACTGGGCCGCCGATGGCTGTTTCTCACATCGGTGCACCTGTACTACTTCGATCGAACGACGATCCAGCGGATGCTCGTCACGACGGGGTTCCGCGTGGAGCGGCTGCGCCCGCACTGGCAGCGGCTCGAGCTCGATTACGTGCTCTTCCGCGGCTCGATGCTGAGCCGCCGGCTCTCGACCGCCGCCCGCGGGGCGGTGCGCCTCGCGCGGGCGGGCAAGCTCCAGGTGCCGTACTGGCTGGGGCAGACGTTCGTGATCGCCAGGAGCGAGCGGTGAGCGGTCGGACCGGTCCCGTTCCAGGCCGCATGCCAGGAACCTCAGTGGCACGCGCGGTACTCGTATGTCTGTCGCTGCTGACGACGTTTATCGCTCCGGCGTGTGGAGGCCCGAGCACACCGAGTCCCATCACTCAGCCGCCGCCTCCCCCGCCCCCTCCCCCGCTGCCGCCCTCGCCACCGCCGCCCCCGGCGACACTCGGCATTACGAGAATTCTCGCGTTCGGCGACAGCATCACAGAAGGGACGACCTCCCCACGCCTGTTCACCGGCGCGCTCACGGCCGGGCTGCCGCACTCGTACCCGTTCAAACTGCAGGAGCTCGTAACGGCCCGGTACTCGGGACAGACCGTGACCGTGCTGAATGCCGGCAGGGCCGGCGAGCGGGTGGTGGGATCCGATGCGCTGGTGCGGTTCAACGGCGCGCTCTCGGAGGCAACACCTGACCTGGTCCTCCTGATGGAGGGTGCAAACGATCTCAACGACGTGCGCGAGATGGTGAACGAGGCCATCAGCGTGATCGTCGGGAACCTCGAAGAGATGGTGAAGGAAGCGGGACGGCGCAACATCGCGATCATGGTCGGAACCCTGCCGCCGCAGCGGCCGCCAAAGGGCATGGGGGCTCCCAACCTCGGCCGCTTCAATGCCGCCCTGAGGGAGATGGCAGCCAAGAAGGGCGCCATCCTGGTGGACGTGAACGCCCAGATGCCCGATTCGCTCATCGGACAGGACGGACTGCACCCGACCGAGGAGGGCTATCAGCGCCTGGCCGAAATCTACCTGGATGCAATCAAGAGCCGGTACGAGGCGAGCGCCGGTTCAGTCCGGCCCCCGCCGGCCCGTCAGTAACCACGCCTTGCCGAGCGGTTTCACGGCTGTCCTGCGCCATCCTTCGGCCCACCTGACCACTGGCTCCCCGGTCGCATTCACCACCAGCACGTAGGCCGTGGCACCGACTTGCCGCTCGAACACGGCTTCGGCGGTCTTGGGGTCGAACGACGCGACGGCGGCTCCGGGCCGCCCGGCCTCGCGGAAGGTTCCCTGCTGCTCGAGGCTGGATGGCAGCAGCGTCCACGCCTCGTTCCACGCCTCGAAGCAACGTGCCTCCTGATCAGTCGGGATCTTCGCGTGGAGGCCCTGCTCGTAGTGAAACGTCGCGCCGATGCCTGCCAGTCTCGACAGCAATGCCGCGGCGCGGAAGCGGTCCGGATCGCTGTCCCGCCGGCCGGGAATGACCGCAGGCGCGGCACCGATCGGCTCGTCGCTCACCACGGGTTTGTTCCAGGCGCTGACGAGAGCCGCTCCCCTCGCCAGCGCAAGCACGTGCCCCCAGCCGCTCGAGCCGTGGGACCGAGGGAAATGGAACGTCGCGTATTCCCCCGCCGCAAAGGCCTCATTTTCCTCGGCTGACCCGAGGCTCAGAGGTACTGGAGCTGGAACGAGCGACGCGAGGCGCCGCAGTTCCTGCGGATCGTGGATCGTCCGGGCCTGGGTCGCGTGTGACGGTTCGTTGGCGATCTCGAGGAGGGCATTCGGGTGCCGTGCGGCAATCGCACCTACCGCCTTCACGTGCGCCCCGATGTCGATGCTGTCGGTCGTGAGCGCCGCCGTATCGGCGAGCGCGACGATCTCCACGTGAAGCCCCCGGGCAGCGGCCATCTCGAGCAGTTCAGGCAATGCGCGGACACCATCCTGAGGAGTCAGCTTGAAGAGGTGACTCGCCATGGTGAAGACGCGCACGACGGACAGTTGGCGGGAGGCGGCCCAGTCGAGAAAGGCGGCCGCTTCGTCGCGCCTTCCATGTGCGACCATCTCCGTCAGCCTGAAGGCGGAGATGCCGCGCCACGAAAAGGCCTCACCGGCGGCGGTTCGAAAACTCGTGCCTGTGATCTGGAGATGCCGTGCCGGTTGCGGGCTCGACTCCGTCTGCGACGTGCAGGCGATCAGCGCGACAGCGGCCAGAATCCACGAGAGCCGCACCGCTCGGATGGTCTCCACTGCCGTTCAGCGGCCTCCCCCGAAGAACCACCGCATCGCGGGCAGGTTGACGCCGTTCTCAAAGGCGCTGGTGCAGAGCCGCCACCGGCGCTGCTCATACACCGTCGTCAGCACGCACTCGCCCGAGACTCGCTCGGTCGCGCCTACCGAGCAGCCCGACCGGCCAGGCTGGCAGGCCTTGACGCGAGACGTGAAGCCGCACGCGACCCTCGCCGTGCCCGCGGTGCGGCTGCTCGTAATGCTGACATTCACCAGGTTGAGCGACGAGGAGAGAATTTCGTAATACACGCGGTTGTCGGCAATGTCTCCCCGCTCCTCGGACTTGCCCCGGCAGCTGTCGCTGAAGTCGCGGACAGCCACATCAGCCGGGATCGTCGAAGTCGCGAACTCCCGCAGGAACCCCAGCGCGAGGTCGCCGACCTCCCTCGGTGAGTTGTGCACGCGCACGGAGGACGCACTGGTCGCCGCGACGACGTGCCTCGGACGCACACCGCTCGCGTCGGCAAACCCGTACGTCTCCGTGACGCTCAGCCGCATCGTGTACTCGGCAGGCGTGGCCCGGTCCGCGGGGGGGCGCCACCGGACGGAGGCGCCTTCACCAGAGAACGTCCCGCCATCCGCGCTCCAGGCGTACTGGAGTTCCGCAACGGGGGTTTCGCCATCCCGCACCGTGGCGGTGACCGTGACCTCGTCCGTCACTTCCACGCGTTCGGCGCCCAGTGCGATCGACTCGATCGTCGGAGGCGCATTCACCGGCTGGGTGGGGGGCGGCGGGGTGACGGGCCCAGGGCCGCCGGGCGAGCCGCCGCACGCCACCACAAGCGCGGCCAGCGCCATCGCTACCGCGGCACACGTCCGGCGCATCACCTCACGCCCCGACCGGCTGGCCTTCAGTCCTGGGGACGGTCTCACGAATCTCCCGAATGACGTACACAGGCTTGTTCTGCGACTCGTGGTACGTGCGCGCCTGCATTTCCGCGAGCAGGCCGAGCGTCACGAGCTGCACGCCCGTGAAGACGAGCAGGATCCCGAACAGGAGCAGGGGGCGGTTGCCGATCGATTCGTACCCGAAAAGCCGGACCCACGCGAGCCACCCGCATACGACGGTTCCCGCCAGCCCCATGATGAATCCGAGCAGCCCGAAAATATGCAGCGGCCGCGTCGAATAGCTGATGAGGAACTTGACCGTGAGCAGATCGAGCAGCACACGCAGCGTTCGAGAAATGCCGTAATTCGAACTGCCGTGGCGCCGCTTCCGGTGGTTCACGATCTTCTCCTCGATCGTGACCCCCATTTCGCTCGCGATCGCCGGAAGGAACCGGTGCATCTCCCCGTACAGCTTCATCGGCTTGACCACTTCCGCGCGGAAGACCTTCAGCGAGCAGCCGTAGTCGTGCAGCTTGACGCCCGTCGACATCGAAATCACCGCGTTCGCAATCATCGACGGCAGCCGCCTGTTCAGGAACGGATCCTTCCGCTCCTTGCGCCAGCCCGCGACAATGTCAGGGCCGCGCTCGGCGATCTCCACCATCGCCGGAATGTCCCGCGGATCGTTCTGGAGGTCCCCGTCGGAGGTGACGATGAACCGCCCGCGCGCGTGGGCGAAGCCGGCCGCGAACGCGGCGGTCTGGCCGAAATTGCGCCGGAAGCGGATGACGCGCAGCCGCGGGTCCAGGCTCTGCAGCGCCGCCAGCCTCGCAAACGTATCATCCGTGCTGCCGTCGTCAATCGCGATGATCTCGTACGGCCGGGCGAATTGCTCGAGCACGGACGTGAGCTCCCGGTACAGCTCCGCCACGCTCGCCGATTCGTTCCGCATCGGTATGACGACAGAGATCTCCGGTGTCATCTTTGCATCGGTAAACGTCTGATTGTAATGCAGTTACGGCGTCCCGTCAACGCGCCTGCGACTCGCGGCGCCGGCTGTACAGGATCCAGGCGACCCCCCCCACAAGAACAGCCAGGGCGAGGCTGAGCGAGACCGTGCGGAGATTGTCGCGTATGAACTGTAACGCCCGCTCCCCGTACCAGACGGCGAGCAGCGCTTCCCCGAAGTAGCGGATCCCCCGTCCGATGCTGATCGCGACCAGGAAGTGCATCGGGCGCACACCGGCCACGCCGGCGGCGAGGATGAACGCCTTGAAAGGCAATGGAGGCGGGAGGAGCGAGGGTACGATGACCGCCAGCACGCCGTATCGCCGGAAGATTCCGAGTGCCCAGTCGATCCTGGTCGCGCTGAAGCGGCGCCGGAGAAAGGCTTCCCCACCTTTCCGGGCCACGAGGAACAGCGTGAAACAGCCGGCGACCGATCCCAGTGTCGGCATCAGCGCGTAGTAGATCCATCGCTCCTTGTGGGCGGTCACGAGCCAGATGATCAGGAGGTCGACGACTTCCGGAAACGACAGGAACGAGGAATCGAGGAACGCGATCAGGAACAGGCCCGGACCGCCGAGTGCGAGTGCGGTCTCCTGCACCCAGTCGAACAAACGCTGCATCATCGTGAGTGTAAACTAAGAGGCGTCCTGGCCACCACGAGCTCCCCCGTCAGCGACGGACGCGACGCCCGCACCTCGCGCGAGCAGCAGCGCGTCGCGCTCGTTCTCGGCTTCTCCGCCGTCCTCGCCGGAACCGCCGCCGCGCTCTACTACGCGCAGGCGGGCCTGACGCTCAGCCACTACGATGCGCGCGCGCACCTGGTGGTGGCGCGGCGGATCCTCGACAGCCTCACGCCGGGGTGGCAGCAGGTGGGGGCCGTCTGGCTGCCCTTGCCGCATCTCTTGAACATGCTCCCGGCGCAGCTGGACGTTCTGTACCGGACGGGGGCGTCGGCGGTGGTGATTTCGGTCGCGAGCACCGGCGTGGCCGCATGGGCGATCGCCTGGCTGATTCTGCAAACCACGGCATCACGAAGCGGCGCGGCGACTGCCGTGGCCCTGGCCGTGTTGAACCCGAATGTGCTGTATCTGCAGAGCACGCCCATGACAGAGTCGCTCCTCTTCGGCACGACGACGGCGTCGCTGGCGCTCACGGCGGCCTGGATTGAGCGGGGTGCGCGTGGGTGGCCGCATGCGGCCGGGGCGATGCTCTCGGCGGCCTGCCTCACACGGTACGAA
>JALZOC010000873.1 GCA_030857365.1 Acidobacteriota bacterium | reverse complement strand
TCTTCAAGGACGGCTACGATTCGATGGTCGATTACGTGAAGGCCGCCACTGAGACCGCCGCCTCCGAAATGGCGCGAACGCCTGAAGCCGCGGAAGGCTCGCTCGGCCGGATCCACCGGAACGTCTCCCGCCTGTATCCCGTCCTGTCGATGGCCTACGTCGCGTTACCGCCGGGCACGGACAGGCGGGCGAGTGCCGCGGCGGAGGGCAGGCTCGCCGGCCTCCGTGCGCCGATGGTGGTGGGCCCCTGGGAGCACACGCCTCCTCCGGCGACCATCCCCGAGTGGCTGACGCGCCGCCCGTTCCCCGGCGGCACTCTCGTCGTCCCCTCTCCCGAAGACCCTGGCCGCGTGCAGCTCGTGATCCGGTCCGCGAGCCCCGTCGTGGTGAACGGCGCGATGCTCGGTTTCGTCGTCGGCGACCTGCCCATCGGGCCGGACATGGTCCAGCGGCTGGAGGAAACGACGCGCGTCCACGCCGGCGCGGCGTCGCGGATTGCCGACATTCCCGACACGCGGGACGCAGACCTCGGCGGAGCCAGGAACGGGTCGTCCGACGGCCGGCTGACGGCGCTCTTCGGGAAGAGCTTGATGTTCCTCGACTACCACGACTGGATCACGGGCACCGAAGGCCAGGTCGGCTTGTCCCTGAGCTACCGGCCGATGCAGCTCTATCGGCAGCTCTCGGACGCGCAGCAGATCGTCTTCCGCGGGCAGTCGCTCGGCGAATGGGCGGTGGTGATCCTGCTGGTGATCGCCGTGCTGTTCCTGACAATTGAAGCCGTGGCGCTCGGCATGGGGCTCGCGCTGGCGCGCTCGATCACAAGCTCCATCCACGAGCTGTTCATGGGCACCGAACGTGTGCGGCACGGCGATTTCGCCCACCGGATCGACGTCGCCAGTAATGACCAGCTCGGCGAGCTGGCCGGTTCGTTCAACCAGATGACCGGCAGCATCGAAGGGCTCCTCCAGACGGCAGCCGAGAAGAAGCGGCTGGAGGAGGAGCTGCGCATTGCGCGTGTGATCCAGATGTCGCTGCTCCCGACCGGACCGCTCGACGTTCCGGGTCTCGCGATCACGGCCCTGTGCGTGCCGGCGCGTGAGGTCGGGGGGGATTATTACGACTTCTTCCGCCTCGCGGGAGGCCGGCTGGGCGTGCTCATCGCGGATGTGTCGGGCAAAGGAACGTCGGCCGCGCTCTACATGGCCGAGCTCAAGGGGTTGGTGCTCGCACTGAGCCAGCGGTACGATTCGCCGCGGGAACTCCTGATCGAAGTCAACCGGATCATCTCCGAGCATCTCGACAGCCGCAGTTTCATCACGATGACGTACGCCGTCATCGACGTGGAGCGCGGAGTCATGACGTTCTGCCGCGCCGGCCACACGCCGCTCATCTTCCTCTCCAGCATCCAGGCTGCGACGCCGCTCGCGCAGGTGCTCACGCCCAACGGCATGGTCCTCGGCCTCCGGATCGACGGCGCGTCGGAAAAGTTCTCGGAACTGCTCGAGGAGCAGTGCGTGGACCTGTCCGCCGGCGACGTGGTCGTGCTCTACACCGACGGGATCACCGAGGCGCGCAATGCGCAGGACGAGGAGTTCGGTGAAGAGCGTCTCGCCGACCTGGTGGCGGAACATCGACATCTCGAGGTGACGGCGCTGCACCACCGGATTCTGGACGACGTCACCCGCTTCACATCCCCGCGCGGCTTTCAGGACGACGCCACGCTGCTGGTGGTTGCGGTGACGTAGCAGCCGCGACGCGCAGTCATGATGCGGCCGCGCGAAGCACGGGACCCGGCGCGCGGGTCCCGAGGCGGTCCGTTTCGGTACCAGTGCGCCGCGAGATCGATGCTTTTCCCTACCTGAGCGCTGCTCCTACCGGCTGAAATTGGAGCGGTAGCGTCACCGCCGCTTCGAGTCGCAGGACGGACTTCGCGGGCGAGTCCAGGTCATAGCCTGAATTACGATCGTCACGCAATGTCCCAGGAGGCGGCCATGTTTCACCGTTCGTCGGTCATCCGCGACGCCTTGCTTGCGGCGCTCGTCAGTCTTGCCGCATACACCGCCCTCGCG
>JALZOC010000872.1 GCA_030857365.1 Acidobacteriota bacterium | reverse complement strand
GGCGGTCGCCCTGGCATTGGGGTTGCGCCAGCACGGCCTCGGCGTGCGTGCGGCGGTTCCGGTGTTCGCCTCGACCATGTCCGAGCTCGTCAACCGGCTGGTCACGCACACGCTCCACATCCGGGTGGTGCCTCCCGGACACCCGGAGCATGAACAGCAGAAACCCAGCTTTCCGAGCGGTCATGCGATGGAAACGACGGGCGTCGCGTTGGCGAGCGCCTATGTGCTGGCGAGGGAAGGGATCGTTCCTGCGGCGCCGGCGTTTGCTGTCGCGGCCCTGGCCGCCGCCGCCTCCACCGCGGGCCGGCTCGTTCTCGACCGCCACTGGATCACCGACGTGGTCGGGGGAACGCTCCTGGGCCTCGCGATCGCCGCCGCGTCAGGGGCGGCCTACGAAGCGATGCGATCCTGAGCGCGCCATGAGTCCGCCGCGGCCGTGCAGGTCGCTAGCGCGACGTCCGATCGAACAGCGCCGACTCACCGAGAGATCCGAGGCGCGCGACGATCGCGTCCCGTCGGGCCAGCATCGTGTCGATCTCGGCGGTGGTCAGGTACCTGCCCGCAGCGCGGCTCACGGTCTCCCGGGTGAGCGTCTTCATGCGTTCGAGCACGGCGCGGTCGACTCGCGTGACGTTCGCGGGTGTCTTCAGGTCGCGATTGACGCGGAACGCCCGCGTGTGGTCGATCGGCCAGAGCCGCCAGTCGCGCGTGATCATCAGATTGCCAAGGTTGCGATCGACGTTGCCGATGAGCTGATCGAACATGCGCACCATCTGCATCTGCTGATTCCACAACTCCACGTCCGGCGGATGGACTTTGCGCTTCAGCCGCTCCTGCTCGTCCATCAGCACGTCGTCCAGCCACCAGGTGAACGCGGCCTCGTTCGCCTGCCAGCGGCGCGCCACTGACACAGGGACCATGTTCATCCCGATCAGCCTGTCGATCCGGTAGCCGGCGATGTTGAACGTCCAGCTGTCCCGGAAATTGAACTCCACCCCCTGGCTGCCGGAGAACTGCTGCGAGCGAACATCGACGGACTGGATCTGCGCATCGTGGGTGAGCGTGCCGTCGCTGAGCGTCGCCTGCAGCGATCCGGTGACCCCCTTTTTCGCGGCGCGCGTCCTGACGACCCTGGCCTTGAGCAGGAACTGCGCCATCTCGGAATCCGACAGGGCCGCCGGGGTCTGAGCGGGTGCTGCCACGGCGGGCGCCCGCACCTGCGCGCTGGCGGAGGGCTGGCCGAGCAGGGTCGCGGCGAGCACGGCGGCGGTGAGCGCGACGACGGCGGGGGATCTCATGGTGCACAGCTCCCGCGAGCGACGGCTGGCTGGCGTCATGCCAGGGCCCGGACCACTCTACGCGAAGCCGGGCACCGGACTGCGCGCTTTGTTGAGGACACCGTGCCGTTTCCGAGCGAGGCCCCATATCAGTGCATGTCCACGTCAGTGCTGCCCAACCCACCCCGGAAAAAGTGAAAGTGCACGTCGGGGTGACGCGCCAGCAACGACATCGGCACGGACGTGTCGACGATCTTCTTGGAAATCATCAAGGAGGTGAGTCGAATGCCGAATGGATTGTCGTGGGTCCCAGCGTGCCAGATCGACACCTTCTCGGCTTTCCACGTTTCCGCGGGCCCGACGCTCACCGCATGCGAGGGGATGAGGGACAGGTTGCCGCCTCCAGACGTGCGCGCATTCTGCACGATCGTCAGGGGATGGAGTGGTACGACTCTGGTCGAGAGCGCAAGGTACTCCTCGGGCGATGGAGGAACGTCCTGGAAAAGGCCCTCTCGCCGAAATGGATCGTTGAAGGCCCAGTGCTTGACCTCTCCCTGCCCACCCTGCATCACGGCGCACCGCACCTGACCGAAGCTGTTCGCGTACTCTGCAGAGCTGGTCGTCGGGAAGTGCATCTGCTCGCGTGGCATCTTCAGGCGCTCGTCTATCCGATCGAAGCAGAGCCGCAGGTTCGTGCGGGCGAACGACAGCGGGTGCGACAGCGGCACCTCGGCTCCACCGATGACCCACTCGTCCATTGCCCAGAAATGCGCGTGCTTGAGACTGAGTCCGAGCG
>JALZOC010000871.1 GCA_030857365.1 Acidobacteriota bacterium | reverse complement strand
GGATGCAACATGTCGAAATGCGGCACGTTGCCGAGCGGCATCGGCAGCCGGTGGAACATCCAGCGCGTCTCCATCACCGGCACGTCGAACGTCTTGCCGTTATACGTGACAATCAAATCCACGCCGTCGAAGAATTCCGCAACCGCCGTCAGCAGCGCGCGCTCCGCCGCATGGCTCGTGAGCAGGAACTGCCGTACCTGAAACGCCCCGAGATCGAAGTATCCGCATCCCACCAGGAACGCCAGCGTCCCTGCACCCCCACTGAGGCCGGTCGTCTCGAGGTCGAGGAACACGGTCCGCCGAAAAGTACGTAAACCGCCGGCCGGGGTCTGACCCGGGTCGGAGTCTCGACCCGCCCGCGCCGCCAGCAGGGGATCCAGAACGCCCAGGGCGGTGCAATCCTCGACGTCGCAGTCCCCCACGCGGACGGCGCCATGGAACCGGTCCGCTTCGTATCGCCGGTCGATCACGAGGCACTGCCCGGCGCTCGTGTCCACCACCCGCCCGCCCAGCATCGCCCCCGCGCGGGCGATATCCATGGGCCCTTCGTACCCGCCGCTATCCGGCTCGTACGTGAGCTCGCGGAGGCCTCCGGGCGGCCCCTGGGAGGCACCGGGCCGTGGCGGCCCGCCCTTGACGATGGCACGCAGGCGCGACGAGAGGTCCATCAGGCCGCCTGCCCCTCGAGCAGCTGGTCCAGGAGCCGCGACGCGACCTGCTTCGCGTAGGGCCCCGTATTGCCCTCCGGACCGACACACGACGGGCAACCCGAGTCGCACGGGCAGCCCGCGATCAGGTCGCGCGTCCGCGCGAGCAGCATCGCGTGCATCTCGTAGAGCGGACGGCTGAAGCCGATCCCTCCCGGGTAGTTGTCGTAGATGAACACGTTGGGATCGGTCGCGAGCGCATCCGGCACGCCGCCGATCCCCCCGGTCCGCTTCGAGCGCTCGAGCGTGCCCCCGTCCACCGACAGCCCGATGTCGTGCCGATCGCACATCAGCAGCAGCTGCGCGATGTTCTTCATCGCAAACGCGAGGCCGACCACCCCGTCGCGCCGATCGTCTCCCGCATACGGCAGCGACGCCATCACGCCCGCCGGTATCGTGAGCCAGTACGCGGAGGTGTGCATCTGCTGCTCCGGAAGATCGAGCTCGCCGGATCCGATGTTCTCGTTCGTGTAGAACTTGATCTTCTTGAAACCGACGACCCGCGACACGACGTGCACTTCACCGTGGGACCTGATCGCTCCAGGGACGGGGGGTTGGGGATCAGGGATTGGGGATTGGGGATTCGGGATTCGGGATTCGGGGCTCACGATTCGGGACTCGGGCCGGTCACCCCGTTCGTCGTCAGACTTGTCGCTGGAAGCTGGCAGCTGGGAGCTGGACGCTGTGGCGTCGAACGTATCGAGGATCGTCACCTTCGTGTACGTGATGGCATCCGTGTAGTAGTCGCAGTCGACGGCGCGCAGATAGGCCTTGCGGCCCTCGAAGTCGAGGCGCTCGACCTGGAACAGCTGCCCTTCGAGGATGTAGATCGCTTTTTCGTGCAGCGTGGACGGTCCGCTCGTGAAGTCGGTCTCGCCGATCACGCGCTCTCCGCTGGTGCAGTCGACCACGATGAAGTTGTCCGACGACACCGATCGGAGGCTCACGGCGTCGGCCGGATAGGATTCGTTCGTCCAGTTCCACCGGCCGTCCGCCTGGTGCACGAACCCCTCCTCCGCGAGCACCGAGAGGATCGCCTGCAGATCCACCTCGTCGCGCCGCCCGTCCACCCCGAAATGCTCGTCGTTCGTGAACGGCAGCTCGAACGCGGCGCACTTCACATGGTCGAGAAGGATGTGCAGGTTGTCCGGATTGATCAGCGCGTGCTCCGGGCTCGCATCGAAGAAGTAGGACGGGTTGCGCACGATGAACTGATCGATCGGAGCGCTGCTCGCCACGAGCACGGCGGCCGAGCGCGTCGTCCGCCGGCCCGCACGCCCCGCGCGCTGCCAGGTGGCGGCTATGGTGCCGGGATAGCCCGCCATGATCGAGACGTCCAGCGCCCCGATGTCGATACCGAGCTCGAG
>JALZOC010000870.1 GCA_030857365.1 Acidobacteriota bacterium | reverse complement strand
AATCAAAGTCGAAGCTGTCCAGCGAACGGTCGGGATCGCGGAAGCCCGCCTGCTTGTGCCGGCGCTCGAGGAGGCGGTCCTGCCGACGCAGGAGCTCGTCGGACACGAGCATCGACACGAGATCGATCGGCGTGAGCTTCTCGGTCTGGGCGTGGCGCAAGCGGGTTTCGAGGACGGCGGCCATCCCCGAGAGGCGGAGTTTGCGGAGAGCGTGATCGAGCTCGACGAGATTCATACCGGGTCTCCTGTTTTGCGATCGATGAGATCGCGATAGAGGGTGAGTTGCCGAATGAGCGGGTCGACCTGGCGGAGCGTCAGGGGCACGGGGAGCCGGCGTTCGAGGTACCGACGCAGAAAGCGGTAGGTGGGCACGCGGAGATCCAGGGCCGCCTTGGCGGCGTCCTCGACGACGGCGGGGCCATGTTTCTTGGCGAGGGCGAGGACGCCGAGGATCCGACGGACGCCCGCGGCGCCGTCGTGCTGGTGAATGTGATCGCAGATCGTACTGATCGACGGCCCCGCGGTCTTGGCGGCGGCCAGCAGCGTCAGGGTGCTCCGAGGCGTCCGCGCCGGGCGATCGGTGTCCTGGACTCGATGCCATCCGCGCGGCGCCCGCAGATGCTCGCGCAGGAGCTGGCCCGTCTTCGGGGCGAGCAGGCGGACGTGCAGGTCGTTCCACTGCACCTGGACGCGTTGGCCGATCCAGCCCGGTGGGGCGCCGTAGTACGCGGCCTCGACCTCGACGCAGCCATCGAGGTGCACCGTGCGTGCGCCGTATCGGTAATAGCGGAAGGGCTCGAGCGGTAGCGCACCGAGTGCGGGCTGCTCCTCGGCAAACATCACGGCGACTTGCCGCTTCGTCGTCCCGTGGATGCGCGTGTCGGCCCAGCGCGTCTCCCAGCGATCCAAGTACGCTTGCGCCTCGTCGAGACTTTCGAAGCGCAGGCCTTTGAGCGGCGTCTTCTGCGCGTGGCCGACGCCGGCTTCGACCTTCCCTTTGCGATCGGGATCGCCGACCCGACACGGGAGCGCGACCACGCCGTAGTGCGCGAGCACATCGCGATAGAGCGGATTCAGCGCGGGGTCGTAGATATCCGGGGTGAGGACGCCTTCTTTCAGATTGTCGAGGACGATGACGCGGACCGTGCCCCCCAGCCGGCGAAACGCGCGCTCGTGGAGCTCCGCCCAGATCTGCGCGCTCGATCGCCACACCAGCAGCCGCACGGACTTGCGCGAGCAGCCCAAGGTCAGGACGAAGAGCCGCGTCCGTCGATACTTCCCCGTGCTTCGGTCGCGGACCATCGGGCCGCCGTCGCCGTAGTCGACCTGGCCTTCGTCGCCGGGCGCGGTCGTGATGACCACGCGGGCCTCGACGGGCGTGCGGCCGCGCAGATGGACGACGAACCGCCGGACACTGGCGTAGCGCGCCGGAAAGCCGTGATCGTCGACGAGGTCCTGCCAGATGGCGACGGCGTTGCGCCCACGGGCCAGCGCCTCCGCGATGATCTCGCGGTACGGCTCGCACGCGCTCGCGCTCGGCGCCCGTCCTGGGCGCGCCGCCGCCGCGGCGAGGTCGGTGGACACCTCCGCCCTGGTGGCCGGTTTTGGCCCGCCCGAGTCGGCGGACACTTCCCCCGAAATGGCCCGGTTTGGCGGTCCGGACTCGGTGGACACCTCCGGCGGCGTGGTGGCCGGTTTTGGCGGCCACGTCCGAGGTCGCCCGCCGCGCTCGCGAACCGGGATCCCGGCGGCCTTGAGATACCCGCTCGCCGTTTCGCGGCGGACCGTGGTCGCCTGCTCGATGCGCCGGAGCGACCATCCGAGTCGCCCCAGCGCCAGCACTTGCTGTTGTTTGGTGTCGTCCAAGACATTGCTCATGCCAGCGACGGAACAGGGGTTCCTCGCCGGCGTCAACGTCTCGGCTGCTACGCGGTGTGGTGGCCGGTTTTCAGGTGTCCATCAGTGGCCGGTTTTGGGTGTCCACCGAGGCAGTATTCAGGATTCGAGATCGTCGGCATCTCGACCATGTTCGGCAATGCCTACGTGAACCAGGCGACACGGAACGCGTTGACGGT
>JALZOC010000154.1 GCA_030857365.1 Acidobacteriota bacterium | reverse complement strand
CCGACGTCTCGCCGAGGCCAACCTGCGGGCGGCGGCGCTCGGCGGGGCGGCGGACACCCAGCGTCCCGGCGTCGAAGCGCGGCTGGTGCATTTGTACAAGATGGGCCGCGCCGGGTACTGGAAGCTGCTGCTCGACGTGGACGATCTGCAGGCGGTCGGCCGCGCGTATCGCACCGCCGCGGCGATGCATCAGCTCGATCGGGAGCGCGTGCTGGAACACCAGCGCACACTCGACGCGCTCGCGGCGGAGCGGCAGCGGCTCGAAGCGGAAGCGGCCACCATGGCGCGTCTGCAGCGCCAGGCCGCGAGCGCCCGCGCCGGGATCGACCGCGCGGTAGCCGCACGAACGCGGTTGGTGGATTCAATCGACGCCCGGCGCGATCTGAATGCACAGCTCACCGGCGAGCTCGAGGCGGCGCAGCAGAACCTCCAGGGTGCCGTGGCAGGACTCGACACGGGACGCGCCGGGGTCGTGACGCTGCCGCTGCGGCCGTTCAAGGGAGTGCTGCCGTGGCCGGCGGCGGGGATCGTGACCGGCCGCTTCGGGAGGCACATTGCGGGCGCTGCCGGGGCCTCGGGGGCCGGCGTGTCCAGAACGGGGATCGAGATGTCGCTGGCGGAGGGGCAGCCGGTGCGCTCCGTCCATGACGGCGTGGTCGCCTACGCGGATCAGTTCACCGGGTATGGCAATCTCGTGATCCTGGAGCACGGGGACGGCGCCTACTCGTTGTACGGGTTTCTTGCCGAGATGGCCGTTGCGCGGGGGGATCGCCTGGACGCGCTCGGCCAGGTCGGGGCGTCGGGGCGCAACCCCAGCGGGAACCCGGCGCTGTACTTCGAGTTGCGCGTCGACGGTGGGGCCGTGGATCCCTTACAATGGCTGAAGCGGTGATCCCCGGAACGTGACCGCCCCATGGGGTCTGACCCCAAACAGTGGGCACCGCGCTGTCGGGTCTCGAGATCTGGACTTCATGACATTCAAAACCCGCCTCTCTGTCCTGCTGCTGTCGACGCCGGTGCTCGTGTTCGTCGTGGTGGGGGGCCTGATGGGCAGCCCGTCCCGCCCCAACGGCGACAACACCTACCAACACCTCCGGGTGTTCCACGACGTCGTGTCGCTCGTCCTCAACAACTATGTGGAGGAAGTAAAAATCGACCGGGCCATGGAAGGCGCCTTGAAGGGCCTCGCCGACGGGCTGGACCCCGACAGCGCGTATCTGAACTCCCGCCAGGTGGCGGATCTCGAGGCCTCGCCGGCGCCGCCCGAGGGAGATGTGGGGCTGGAGATCACGCGCCAGTATTATCTGCGCGTCATCTCGGCGCGTGATGGCTCGCCAGCGGCGGCAGCCGGCCTCCGGACGGGAGATTACGTGCGGGCCATCGACGGAAAGCCAACGCGGGACATGTCGGTGTTCGAGGGTACGCGGCTGCTTCGCGGGCAGCCAGGCTCGAAAATCGTGCTGACGATCATCCGGGGGAACGCGGCGCTTCCGCACGAAGTCCCGCTCGTGCGCGAGAAGCCGGCGGGCCCGCTGGTGTCCGGCCGCCTCATTTCCCTCGACGGCGGTGGTGCGGCTCCCGCCACGGGTACCCCGGCGGCGACGGGGAGGGCCGGCTACGTGCGAATCGCGAGCTTCCGGACCGGTGTCGTGGAGGAGCTGACGAAGCAGGTGGCGGCGCTTTCCACGGCCGGCGCCAGGGCGCTCGTCATCGATCTTCGAGGAACGGCGGAAGGGGCGCTCGACAACGGCATCGCGGCGGCGCGCCTGTTCGTCAAATCCGGCACCCTGTCGATCCGCGCGGGACGCAACGGCGGCAACAAGGAGACCATCGAAGCAGGAGCGGCGGACGGCGCCGTCACGCTTCCCGTGCAGCTGCTCGTCACGGGCGGCACGTCCGGTCCGGCGGAGCTTTTTGCCACGGCGCTGCGCGACAACAAGCGGGCGGAGCTCATCGGCGAACACACGCTGGGACGCGCGGGCCTGCAGAAGCTGGTCAAGCTGCCCGAGGGGCGCGGATTGTGGCTCACCTACGCCCAGTACTACCGCTCGGCGGCAAACCTGGAGGCGCAGGACCGCAAGCCGCCGTCGCCCTCCTCTTCCACACCGGACATCGGGACGGGCGGCCGGCCCAACGCGCCCAAGATCCCGGGCGCCGAGGCGATCCACGGCAAGGGGCTGCAGCCGGACGTCCCGGTCGAGGACGCCGAGGTCACCGAATTCGGCGCGGCCCGCTCCCTCGACGATCCCATTCTGGATGCGGCGCTGGACCGGTTGCGGAAGAAGGCGGCCTGACGCGTCGCCTTCGCGCCTCGGTTCGATTGACTCAACTTCTGCCGCTCTGCTAGACTGATCGTTCGGTAAGGCCAGTGTTTTCAAGACATAGGCGCGTAGCTCAGTTGGTTAGAGCGCCTGCTTGACACGCAGGAGGTCAGCGGTTCGAGTCCGCTCGTGCCTACCAGCCTTCGCTCGCTGGAAGCGGCGCGTGTGCGAGCTGCGGCTGGCAAGCCAGCCTTCACTCGTGCCGCGGGTGCGAGCAACGGTGGCAGGCCAAGTCTCTGTCCCCCGGCGCGGGCGCGCAGGGGAATCGGCAAGCCACGCGAAGGTTGCGCCCACGCCAGGGTCAGGTGCGTCCCCAGCCATCAATGTCAGAGATATCCGTCACGCTGCCGGACGGCTCGAGTCGTCGTATGTCTGCCGGGTCGACTCCCCGAGACGTGGCGGCGGAGATCTCTCCGGGACTCGCGCGCGCGGCGCTTGCCGCGTTCGTGGACGATCGCTTCGTCGATCTGACGTGCCCCCTCGACCAGGACGCGGCAGTACGGATTGTCACCACGCACAGTCCCGAAGCGCTCGCGCTTTGCCGCCACAGCGCCGCGCATTTGATGGCGGCGGCCGTCACGCAGCTCTTCCCGGGAACGCAGTGCGGCATTGGGCCGGCGACCGGCGAGGGTTTCTTCTACGACTTCGTTGTGAGCCGCCCGTTCGTGCCCGAGGACCTCGACGCGATCGAGAAGAAGATGAAGGAGCTTGCGGCGCAGGATCTGCCGTACGAGCGGCAGGCGTGGCCGCGCGACGAAGCCAGGCGGTTCTTCACCGACAAGGGAGAACTGCTCAAGGTGCAGCTGATTGAGGAGAAAACGGAAGGACAGGCGGAGGTCTCCTGCTACACGATCAAGGATCGGGACACCTTCGTGGACTTCTGCGTGGGGCCGCACGTGCCCTCGACGGGACGGCTCAAAGCCTTCAAGCTGTTGACGACCTCGAACGCCTACTGGAAAGGGGACTCGCGGAACCAGCCGATGCAGCGCGTCTATGGCACGGCGTTCCTGAACGACGCCGAGCTGAAGGCGCACCTGCGCCGCGTCGAGGAAGCGAAAACGCGCGACCACCGGAAGGTCGGCAGGGACCTCGGGCTGTTCACGTTCCATCCGTGGGCGCCAGGCGCCACGTTCTGGTTGAGCAAGGGGACCACGTTCTACAACCTGCTGGCCAGCTACATGCGCGACGTCCTCTTTCCGGCCGGGTACGTGGAACTGAAGACGCCGCTCGTCTTCAACAAGGCGCTGTGGGAAACCTCGGGGCACTGGCAGCACTACCGCGAGAACATGTTCCTCATCCAGGGCAAGGACGGCGAGGAGATGGGGATGAAGGCGATGAACTGCCCGGGCCACATGCTCGTGTTCGCCAGCGAGATGCGCAGCTACCGGGATCTGCCGCTCCGCTTCCACGAGCAGACGCCGCTGCACCGGAACGAAGCGTCCGGCGTGCTCTCCGGCCTCACGCGCGTCCGGCAGTTTGCGCAGGATGATGCGCACTGCTTCGTGATGGAGGCGCAGATCCAGTCCGAGGTGGAAGCGCTGCTGCGGCTCGTGCAGCGGGTGTACTCCGACTTCGGGCTCGAGTACTCGGCGAAGCTCTCGACGCGCCCCGACGAATATCTGGGCGAGGTCGCCACCTGGGATCACGCCGAGGACTCGCTCCGCCGGGCGCTGGACTCGGCCGGGCAGGCGTATACCGTCAACGAGAAGGACGGCGCGTTCTACGGGCCCAAGATCGACTTCGACATCACCGACGCGATCGGCCGCCGGTGGCAGTGCGCGACGATTCAGCTGGACTACCAGCTGCCGCAGCGGTTCGACCTCGAATACGTCGGGGCCGACAACGCGGTGCATCGTCCGGTCGTCATCCACCGGGCGATTTTCGGGAGCTTCGAGCGCTTCATCGCCCTGCTCATCGAGCATTACGCCGGCGCCTTTCCGCTCTGGCTGGCGCCTGTGCAGGTCGCGGTGCTGCCGATTGCCGATCGGCACCTGCCGTATGCCGCGTCCGTGCGGGACCAACTGGCGGCGGCGGGCCTCAGGGTCGAGGTGGACGAGCGGTACGAGAAGATTGGATATAAGATCCGCGAGGCCCAGATCCAGAAGATTCCCTATATGCTGATCGTAGGGGATAAAGAGGAGACCGACGGCACGGTGGCGGTCCGCAGCCGCTCGGAAGGGGACCAGGGGTCCCGGACCGTGTCCGCCTTCCTGGACGCGGCGCTCGCCGAGATTGGCAGCAAGAGCAGCAGGATCAAGGCTGAAGTCTGAAGGGCTGAACTTCAGCCTTCGAACTTCGAACTTTCTTAGGAGGTTTTATCGCTTACGACCGAAGCCCGCGGCGGGATGACCGCACCCGGGTGAATGAACGGATCAGGGTGCGCGAGGTACGCGTCATCGACGACACGGGCCAGCAGCTGGGGATCATGCCTCCGCAGCAGGCGTTGACCATCGCGAAGGGCAAGGGGCTGGATCTGGTCGAGATCGCCGCGACGGCGACGCCGCCCGTCTGCCGCATCATGGACTTCGGGCGCTATCAGTACCAGGAGCAGAAGCGCGCCCGCGAGGCCAAGAAGCACCAGAAGATCATCGAGGTCAAAGAGATCAAGTTCCGGCCGAAGGTGGACGAGCACGACTATCAGTTCAAGAAGAAGCACATCGAGCGCTTCCTGGCTGAAGGGGACAAGGTCAAGGCCACGATTTTCTTCCGGGGGCGCGAGATGGCGCACCCGGAGATCGGGCGGCGCATTCTCGAGCGCCTGATCGAGGACCTGACTGACGTCGCGATGGCCGAGACCATGCCGCGCCAGGAGGGGAACCAGATGCACACGATTCTGGCCCAGCGCAGCGGGAAGAAACCGGCGCCGAAACGGGACGCCGAGCCGAAAGACTCGGTTCAATAAGGGGACGCGACGGGTCCCGGGAAACAGGGAAACAGGAAGACGACATGCCGAAGTTGAAGACGCACAGGGGCGCCGCCAAGCGGTTCAAGAAAACGGGCACGGGCAAATTCGTCCGGAGCAAGGCGTTCAAGCAGCACATCCTGACGAGCAAGTCCCGCAGCCGCAAGCGCGGCCTCAAGGGCACCGTGGTCGTCTCGGCCGCCGACCAGGCGTCGCTGCGGAAGATGCTGCCGAATTAAGACGAAGCTCCCAGCGTCCAGCTGCCAGCTCCCACCGTGGGGGTACCGGCTGCCTGGAGCGGGCATCAACAACGCTGGAAGCCGGAAGCTGGAAACTGGAAGCTAGGAAAGAAAATGCCGAGAGTCAAACGAGGAAATGTCCGGCGCGCGAAGCGGAAGAAACTGCTGTCCCGCGCCAAGGGCTTCTACCAGACCAAGAGCAAGCTCTATCGCTCCGCGAAAGAGTCGGTCGACACGGCGCTCAAGTACGCCTTCGTCGGCCGCCGCCGCAAGAAGCGGGACTTCCGCCGGCTGTGGGTCGTCCGGATCAACGCGGCCGCGCGCGAGAACGGGCTGACGTATGGACAGCTCATCGCGGGGCTGAAGGCCGCGGGCAATCCGATCGATCGCAAGACGCTTGCGGATTTAGCCGTCACGACGCCCGGCGCGTTCGCGAAGCTGGCACAGGTGGCGCGCGATGCCAGGCCGGCGCCGGCGCGGTCCGCCGCGTCGGGGGACGCAGCCGCCGAAGCATCAGCCTAGCCGGGTTCAGCGGCAGAGGGTTCAAGGGTTCAGGGGGTTCGGGAACCGCTTGAACCCCGTCGAGCCCTGCACCGTGTGAGCCCGTTATGCCAGAGCCGTCCTCCCAGATCGACTCCCTCAGAAGGCAGTTCGAAAGCGACGTTGCCGGCGCATCGGGCGCCGACGCGCTCCGTTCGGTGCGCGACCGCTATCTCGCGCGCAAGGGGGGCCTCCTCTCCGGCCTCCTCAAGGCGCTCGGATCCGCGCCCCCAGACGCGCGCCCCGCGCTCGGAAAGCTCGCCAACGACCTCAAACAGCAGATCGAGGCCGCGCTCGACGCGCGGATCGCGGCCGCGGAGGAGTCTCGGCCACCGGCCGGATCGGTGGACGTCACGCTGCCCGGCCGCGCGCCGGCGCTCGGACAT
>JALZOC010000869.1 GCA_030857365.1 Acidobacteriota bacterium | reverse complement strand
GCGATCGGGGGTGCCGCCCCACATGGGCCAGTCTCCCGACTTCGGATCCGCCAGCGCGCCGAGCGACAACCCCGCGATGGCCACCCCGGCCGCCGTAACGATGATCTGCTTCATGATCTCCAACCTGATCTCCAACCTGAAACGCAAGACGCCGCTATTTGTTCTTATAGACCCTGATGTTGTCGTAATAGATCTCCGAACCGCCACCCGGCGCCGACGGCGCATCGGCATAGATCCCCGGCGCACCCTTCAGGTTCCCGATGGGATCGATCCGTTCCACCGTCCAGGCGGATGGTTCCGGTTCCCCCTTCGGCCACACCTTTCCGCGCGCCCGCACGTTCCCGGCATCGAGTGATTGCACTTCGAGCTTCATCACGTACCAGGTGTCGGCCTTCCAGGGAAATTCGACGCGGGCGGTCCGCTGGGTCTCGGGCTGCCACGGCTGCAGCTCGAGCCGCCCATGGCTGCCCGACAGCATCAGCTCGTAGCGCTGCGCCACCACGCCGACGTCTCCGCGCTGGCGGCGGCGTTCCATGGCGCGCACGTCGGCTTCGATCGTGTAGTCGCGGTGCTCGGTCCCGCCAAAGAAGGCGCGGCATCGCTTGGCAAACGCGAACGGGTTCTCCGCGAGCTTGACCAGCACCTTGCTCGCGTCCAGGTCGCGGACCGCGAACTTGCCGGTGGCGTTCACCCAGTGCGTCGGCGGCACGGCGGCACCGTCCTCGAAGTCGAACGTCCACGGCAGGTCGGGGATCACGCGCACGCGCGCCGCGGAGGTCTTCCCCTCGACGCTCGCCTTGACCAGCCCCGCCTGCGCGCCGGCGGCAGGATCCGGCGTGAACCGGCCGTTCTCCAGAGTCCCCTTCAGGTTCTCGAGGGTCCACGTCGCCGCGGGTGCACCGGCCTTCAGCGGCGCGCCTGAGGGGGCAATCTGCTGAACGGTGAATACGACGGGCTCTCCCGGTTTCACGACGAGCTCCGTGGGCGAGACGAGCAGTGCCGCCGCCCCCTCGGCTGCGGCCGTCGGGGGGGCCACCTTTGCCGGCCCGGCCGCGCCGGAGCTCGCGGGCGGCGTGCCCTTCGGACCGATCGCGAAGAGGCCGTCCATGGAGGCGATGTACACACGGCCGCGGGCGACCGCCGGTGATGCGATGATGGGGGACGGGTTGCCATCCATTCCAGGCGGCATTTCGTCCTCGTCCAGCACATCGACACCGTCCGCTTTCGGCCGGAGGATCAGGAACTTGCCGTTCTCCGTCCCGACGTACAACTTGCCGTCGGCGAGCACCGGCGACGATTTCTGGATCGTGCCGATATTCTTCCGCCACAGCTGGGCGCCGTCCTTGACGGCGAACGCGTACAGCACGCCGCCGTTGTCGACGGCATACAGGCGCTCGCCGTCACTCACGGGGGAGGCATACCCCACCTGCACGCCGCGGAGCATCCACCGTGCATCCTTGTCGGTCAGCGTGCCTTTGGAGGCGGCCGGCACGGCCGCGAGCATACCCATCTCGCTCATGCCGAGGTTCTCCTCACTGTGCGAGATGATGACGTTCCCGTCGACGACGAGGGCTGCCGTGTTGAGCCCGCGCTGGCTCACGTTCCAGTGCCACACGGGTTCACCACTGGCGGTGGTAATCGCGTGCATGGCGCCGTCGCTGCCTCCCGAGAAGAGCATCCGGGTCCCGTTCACGTCGGCCACATAGGGATTCGCGTAAATGGTGTCGGTGGGGCGTCCTTCCGGCGCGCTCACCCAGCGGACCTGCCCGTTCGACTTCTCCAGGGCGAGGAACCGGTGCGCTCCGCCCGCGAACTGCCCCCAGCTGAACGTGAGGCCGCTCACGATCACCTGATCGCGATCGACGATCGGGGTCGACATGCGGCCGCCGTGCGTGGTCCACATCCCGAACTCTTCCGCGAGCGAACGCTCCCAGAGGAGCTTTCCGTCTCGGGAGAGGGACATGGCCAGCCCGCCCCCGCTCATCGCGAACACGTTCCCCGTCGCCGGGTCGACCGCCGGCGAGGACCAGGCCACGCGGTGCGGCGGCACGTCACTCGCGAAGATGTTGTAGCGGTGTTCC